>JBATAQ010000252.1:0-23427 GCA_049661925.1 Dokdonella sp. | reverse complement strand
GATGCATCCCTATCGAATCCTGTTGTGGCTGCGCGACCGTCGCAACCTGGTCTGGACCACGCCCGCTGCCGCCAGCGTGATCGCGATTGCAATGGCATTCGGCGCGGCCGCCGGCAACGTCTGGATGGCGCCGAAGATGCTGCCAGACATCAAAGCCGCGACGCTGGAGTCGCTGCTCGGCATCCTTGCCACCAGCATGCTGACGGTGACGACGTTTTCGCTAGCTGTGATGGTTTCGGCATTCGCGGCGGCGTCCAGCGGTACCACGCCGCGCGCGCTGGAACTGGTGATGGGCGACGACAGCACGCGCCTCGCCATCGCCAGCTTCATTGCGGCGTTCATCTATTCGATCATCGCCAAGACCGCGCTGGGCCTGAGCTACTACGGTCAGAACGGGCGCTTCATTCTTTTCCTGTGTACGGTCCTGGTACTGACGTATCTCATCGTCACCTTGATTCTGTGGGTGAAAACGCTGACCCGGCTCGGTCGTCTCGACAACACGCTGGAAAAGATTGAAGAGGCAACTCAGGACGCACTGGACTCGCTTCGTGCATCAGCGACGATGGGTGCCAATCCCAGTCCCGATCCGCTACCGCCCGGTAACGAGGTTATCGCCAAAAAGGTCGGCTACCTCACGCACATCGATATGGAGTCGTTGCAGGAATTGGCCGAACAGGCGGGAACGCGTATTCACGTTCGTATCCGACCCGGCAGCTTGGTCAGCCCCGGCACCTGTCTCGCGATGTCGGAGTCCGCCGATGCGGAGTTGCTTGAAAAAACCGCCGAGGCCTTCGTACTTGGCAGCGAACGCAGCTACGACCAGGATCCGCGCTTTGGCTTGATCGTCCTGAGCGAAACGGCTCAGCGTGCGTTGTCGCCCGCCGTCAATGATCCGGGAACCGCAATCCAGGTGATGACGATCATGACGCGCCTTCTGATTGGCGAGCCAAAGCAGCCTGCCGACAAAAACCCGCTGAAATTTGATCGAATCAGCGTGATCGAGATCGACCAGGCCGCGCTGATCAGCGACGGCTTTGACCCGATCAGCCGCGATGGTGCCGGCATGCTGGAAGTAGGCGTGCGCATGCAGAAGCTGCTCGCGATCATCGCGAAGAACAGCAGTCCGACCATCGCGAAATCGGCCACTACGCAGGCTCAAGTCGCCCTGCGGCGGGCGGAAAAGAAATTCGAAATCGACCGCGACACGCGCATGCTCGCGGGAATACATCACGAGTTGTTTGGTGACGAAGCGTGCCAAGACGATATGGCCGCATCACGAGATGCGCGCTAGGCAAATCCACTCGTCAATCGCGCGGGCGACTCGCCGCCCGTCAGTCGCGTTCCATTTTGTTTTCTTCCGCTTCTTCCTCGCCCGACTGCTTGCGACCCTGCCTGCCTTCGCGTGCCTGCACTTTCCAGCGTGGCTCGGTTGATTGATGACCACCGCCCTTGGGCCAGCCTTCACGCTGCACGCCGCGTACGCCGTCATCGGCCTCGCTCTGGTCGTGAAACAACTGCACCTGAGTGTCGAACGGCATGTCGATGCCGGCCTCGTCGAGTGCTTTCTTGATGGCGAGGATCACGCGCGATTGCACCTTGACGACGTCGGAGCGCCGGCTATTGGTCCACCAGCGGATGCGAATGGTCACCCAGCTAGCGGCGAGATCCCACGGTAATGCTTCGGGCGCCGGATCGGCCTCCACCTCATCGACCGAGTTGATCGCAGCCAGCAAAACTTCGCAGGCGTTCTCGATACCGTCGCCATAGCCGATACCGACGTCGTACTGGCTGCGGCGCTTTTCGTGCGCGGTTTTCACCAGGACTGCGTTGGTGTAGATGTCGCTGTTCGGCAGCACGATGCGCTGGCCGTCGTAGGTCTTGATGATGGTGGCACGCGTTTCGATGCGCATCACCGTACCTTCAAAGCCATTCACTTCGATCTGGTCATCGATGTCGAACGGCTGCCGCAGCAAGATCAACAGACCAGCCAGCCAGTTCTGCAAAATGTCCTTGAAGGCAAAACCAATCGCAACCGAACTGACGCCGAGTCCGGCGATCAGGTCCCCCGGTTTCAGCGACGGAATGACGATGGTCGCTGCCAATAAAAACCCGAGCAGGATGACAACCCACTTTACGAAGCCACCGAGCACGTCACCCAGATTTTCGCGCTTGCGTCTGCGTGCGCGGCTTTCCACAAGCCGCCGGACCACGGCACCGACGCCGAACGAGATCGCCAGAACCACGATCGCAACCGCAATATTCGGCAGCAGTCGAATGCTGCCATCTACCCAAGAATCGAGATGCTCGACAGCCACGCCGAAATCGAAATCGACTTGCTGAGGTACGTCCTTCGCCTTGGCTGCCGCGTCCCCGACTTCCTGCATCATCATGTGCCGCCCTCACCTTTGATATTGGATCGCGCTAGCCAAATGGCACGGCGCGAGCCTAACCCTAGCGGCGTGGCGCTGAACGAATTGCGCGCGAAAAGCGCTGGCGAATTACTCTGCATTGGTGCCCGGGGCGGGACTTGAACCCGCATGACCTTGCGGTCGAGAGATTTTAAGTCTCTTGCGTATACCGATTTCGCCACCCGGGCGTTCGCGTCTGAGTTGCTGATGCGGTGAAGGATAACTGGTTGCCGCCTGCGTGTTCGCAGGCGCGCGCGACGCCGCCTATTCGTTCAACCCGGACACTACGCTGCCGTCCGGATGCAGCCAGCCGGAATCACCGTCGGCGTAGTGCTCGTTCTTCCAGATTGGTACATCGGCCTTGATCTGGTCGATGATCCAGCGGCAGGCGTCGAAGGCCGCGCCGCGATGGCTGGCGCTGACGCCAACCCACACGGCAACATCGCCAATCATCAAATTGCCAATGCGATGCACCCCGGCGGCGCGATGCAATTCGTAGCGTTCGATGGCGGCCTGCACGATGCGCTGGCCTTCCGCTTCGGCGAGCCGCGCATAGGCCTGATAGTCGAGCGCGTGAACGCTGCGGCCATCGTTGTGATCGCGAACGCGGCCTTCGAATGCAACGAACGCACCGGCGGCTGGATGATCGATGGCGAGACGTTCGGCTCCCAGATTGATCGCTTCGGTACTGAGACGGAAGAGACTCATCCGCCTGATACCGGTGGAATGAAAACGATCTCGTCGCCGTCGTTGACGGTGCTGTCCCAGCCAACGAATGCGCCATTCACGGCAACGCGCAGCTTGTCGATGCCGAACGGAAAACCGTGCCGCAAACGTGCATCGTCGTAGATTGAACTCGCCGTCGCTGATTGCGCGTCCACCGACTCTTCGCGACGACCGGCATGATCGGCGAGGCTCGCAAAATAGAGAATCGTCACGCTCACATGATCGACTCGCCGTCACGCACATCGCGCTTGCCGCCGCTCTTGTCCGAAAGTCTGAGATCGGTGATGACGATCGCGTGACTGAGCGCCTTGCACATGTCGTAAATAGTCAACGCGGCAACGCTGGCTCCGGTCAGCGCTTCCATCTCGACGCCGGTCTTGTGAGTGACGCCGACTTCGCAGCGGATGAGAATATCCGTCGCGTTGACGAAATCGATTTGGAACTTGCAGCGCTCGACCGGCAAGGGATGACAAAACGGAATCAGCTCGTGGGTGCGCTTCACAGCCATCGTGCCAGCTATGATTGCGGTGTCGATGATCGGACCTTTCGGACCGCGTAGACCATCGGCGCGAAGACGCTCGGAGACGTCGGCGGGAAAACGCACGGTCGCCTCGGCAACGGCATGACGTTGACTGACCGGCTTGTCGCCGACATCGACCATGGTCGGTCGTTGCGCGTTATCGAGGTGACTGAACTCGTCGCTCGCCATGTCAGCCACCGATCTCGTACATTTCGACGCGCTCACGCTCAGCGACGGGAATGATGCCGCGCAGTTCGCTATAACGATCACCGCGCGAGTGCCAGATGGCGGCGATCATGTCGCGCAGGCCCGCGTCTTCGACACCGCTGCGCATCGCGCCGCGCAAATCATGACCGTGCTGGCCGAACAGGCAGGTGTATAGACGGCCATCGGCCGACAGCCGCGCTCGTGAGCAATCGCCACAAAATGGCTGGCTGACCGAGCTGATGAAACCAATTTCGCCGGCACCGTCGGAGTATCGATAGCGTTCCGCAACTTCTCCGCGATAGTTCGACGACAGCGCGTCGATTGGCCATTGCGCGGCGATGCGCGTGCGCAGCTCGCTGCTGGTCACGACGCTGTCCGTATCCCAGCCGTTGCAAGTACCGACATCCATGTATTCGATGAAGCGAAGCACATGGCCGCTGCCGCGAAAATGGCGGGCGAGGTCAAGCACATGGTCATCGTTGACGCCACGCATGACGACGCAGTTGATCTTGAGTGACGTGTAGCCTGTGGCTTCGGCAGCGGCGATGGCGGCCAGGGCATCGGCAGCTTCGCCGCGCCCGCCCGATAGCGTTCGATACGCTTCGGGATCAAGCGTATCCAGGCTCAACGTGATGCGATCAAGCCCCGCGTCGCGCAAGGCTTCGACCTGCGCTGGCAACATGCTGCCGTTGGTGGTCATCGCGATATCGTCGATGCCTGGAATCGCGGCCAGCATGCGCACCAGCGATGGCAATTCGCGACGCAACAAAGGCTCGCCGCCCGTCAGGCGCAGCTTGCGCACGCCAAGCACCGACGCCGCACGCGCGATGCGTTCTATCTCCTCGAAACGAAGCCGTTCGGCCTTGCCAAGGAACTGGTGATCGCGTGGGTAGTCGTCCTCCGGCATGCAATACGGGCAGCGAAAATTGCAGCGGTCCAGCACGGAAATGCGCAGATCGTGCATCGGGCGTTGCAGGCGATCCAGCGGAGCCTCGTGCAACTCGATGGGGATGGCGCGCGTCACAACTTCGCACTCACTTGCACGTCAGTGACCGGTTCGTGCAGCGCGATTTCGTCATCCGCTTTGGCGACGCGATAGCCCGCTGCCGCAAGTTGTGTACCAGCGTCGGCAGATGCGTAGTGATAGAGCAACAGGCGATCGCGCAAGGCTTGCGGATATTCGCGCTCCAGATCGTCCAGTCCGGTATGCGATGGATTGCCGACCAGGCCGCAGTCGTGGGCAACGATTTCGTCGTTCGCGGCGAACTGCGCGAGCATTTCCGGAATCGGTCGTGTATCGCCAGTCCAGACGAAGCTTCCGCGCAAGGCAATCCCGAATGAGGTCTGTGGCGCGTGATGACGGGTCGGGAAAACGTCAAACCACAACCCTTCATGCCAGAAACCGCGCGACACCGGAATCAAATGAAACGCATCCCAGAAATTGGCGCCACCTTCGGCTAGTACGTCGGGGTAGTCCGCAACACGCGCTTGCAGGATTGGCACCAGCGCCGCATGTGCATACAGCTTCACGCGACCGCGCCACGCTTCATCGAACCAGACGCGATAGAACAATTGCTCCAGTCCACCGACATGGTCCATGTGGGCGTGGGTGAGATAGATCGCAGGTGGGGGCGTTCGATAGATATCAAGCCAGCGCTTCAGCGCTTCGAGACCACAGTCGATCAGCAGCGATGGTTTGCCGTCGCGTTCGAGCACGCTGCTGGCGTTGCCCAGTTCAACGGCAGCGGCGCTGCCGACGCCCAGCAGGCGCAACGACAATTTCATCGCTCTGCTCCGAGCGCCGCGTGGTAGGCCGACAGCAGCGGATGCCAGAAACGTTCGTCGAAATCGCCGAAGCGCTGGGCGCCGATCTTGAGCAGGGATCGTCGCAACCGATACAGGTTGGATTGCTGCCAACTCAGCGCGGGCTGGCGCAGGCGGCCGCGATCAAAATCAAGCAGCCAGATTGCGCTCTGCGAGTCGACAAGGATGTTGTGCGCGTTTAGGTCGGCATGGCAGACGCCGAGTACGTGAAAACGCGCGATGGTTTCGCCAACGGATGCTGCGAGTTCGGGATCGATCGCAGCGATTTCCAGTTGCTGCGCGAGGGTACGGACATCGTCAATGCGCGCGGTCAACAGGTCGGCTCGATAACGCAAGCCGTCTCGCTGATAGCGTGCCGCGATCGGTGCCGGCACCGGCAGACCGGCATCGTGTAACACCGAAAGCAACCGGAACTCGGCGAAGCCGCGACTGCGCCGCGCACCAGTCCACAGATAATGGTCAACATTGAATCGGCCGATCAATCCACCGCGCCGATAATGTCGCAACGCCGCCGCGCCCGCCGGCGTGTCGACAAACACGATGCCGCCACGGCCACCTGCTTGCGCGTGTGCGGCACCCTGCGAGCGCCAGAAACCTTCGTCCAGCCAGCGCGCGTCGAAGTCGCCGATGGCGGCATCGTGAAGGATTTCACCGTCGTCGGTGCGAATGGCGCCTTCTTGAATCATCGATTGCCTGATGGCCGCCGTTTGCGTCGCGTGACGCGTGGCGTGGAAACCGTCAAAGTCTAGCGCATGGATCCCTTTACGAAGACGCCACCACGAACGTTATGCCTGTTGCGTACATCGGCGCTGGGCGATGCCAGTCATGTCGTGCCGCTGGTGCGAACCCTGCAGGCGAACTGGCCGCAAACCAAGCTGACCTGGATCATCGGCAAGCTGGAACGACGACTGGTTGGCGATATCGCCGGCGTCGAATTCATCACCTTCGACAAGTCGGTCGGGCTTGCCGGTTTCAAATCCGTACGATCAGAACTCGCTGGGCGTCGCTTCGACGCGTTTTTGCATATGCAAGTGGCGTTGCGGGCGAACCTGCTCAGCTTGCTCATTGATGCAGAGGCGCGGATCGGCTACGACGATGCGCGCTCAAAAGAACTGCATGGCTTGACGATCAACCAGCGCATCCCGGCGCGCGCAGGCCAACATGTGCTCGATGCGCTCGGCAGTTTCGTCGAGCCGCTGGGCTTGAAGCAGACCGACGTGCGCTGGGACATTCCAGTTCCCGACCACGCCCGCGCATTTGCCGAATTGCACTTGCCTGGCAACCAATCAACGTTGTTGGTCAGCCCCTGCTCCAGTCACGCAATTCGAAACTGGCGACCGAAACGCTACGCAGCGGCGATGGACCATGCCGCGCGCGCGCTAGGCTGGCGCGTCGTCTTGTGCGGTGGGCCAAGCGCATACGAGCGCGAGTTCGGCGATGCGGTGCTCGCTGCCTGCAAATATCAACCGCTGGACCTGATCGGCAAGGACACGCTGAAACAATTGCTGGCCTTGTTGCAACGCGCGACGCTGGTGTTGAGCCCCGATTCCGGCCCGATGCATTTAGCCAACGCCGTCGGCACGCCCGTGCTCGGTCTGCATGCTGCGACCAACCCGAATCGTTCCGGCCCGTATTCGGATCGACAATGGTGCGTTGATCGCTACGATGTCGCCGCGCGGAAATTTCGCGGCAAGCCGGCGACTGAATTGAAATGGGGTACGCGCATCCAGCACGCAGGCGTGATGGACCTGATCGAAGTGGACGCCGTGATCGAACGGATCGATGCCTTCCAGCGCCAAAGCGCGCACTGACTGCGGCTTGCCGGACCCGCCTGTCGTCCCCACACTGCGACGCATGCACATGATCGAAACCTGGGTTCCGCTGCTTTTGTTTGGTTGCGCGCTGGCGTTGTGGATGAACGCCTTGCGCGCACGTGAACGCGCGGTTGGCATCGTTCGCCGGCTGTGTGAGCGCGCTGACGTGCAATTGCTGGACCAGAGCGTGGCGCTGCGAAGCTTCAAGTTCACCCGTATCGATGGCCGACTGGCGTTGTTGCGCCGTTACGGTTTCGAGGTGAGCGTGGATGGTCAGGACCGCCATCGTGGGCATGTCGATATCAAAGGCCATGCCGCCGAGCACTGGAGTTTGCCGTGGACCGCAAATGACGATCCGCGACGCACGATCGATGGCGACAGCACAGCGCCCCGTCTCTCGAATATACGATTGATCGACGTGCAGCCGCGCGACCAGAATTGATCGGACCGTCGCGCATTGCAGCGACCGCATCAAATTCCGCCGCGTCCCGACGTGACAAAACTAACTACCTGATCAGACTTGTGGCCGTTGGCGCAGGCTTCTGATTGTGGCAAGGTCGCGTCCCGGCGCAGCGTCCGCGTCGTGCGGGCACCGCCTGCCTTCTCTCGGGAATCAATCTCATGCTGATCACATCGTTGCACGGTCTGGCTCGCGCCAGCGTATTCAGTCTGTTCGCTTTCGCCGTGTCGATCGCCCAAGCCGCACCGGGTTACTGGCAGGAATCGGGCCAGCGTTCGGTCGAAGTGCTCGGCGATGCGCCAACCGCGTTCCGCGCTGTTGGGCTCGACTGGAACGCGCTGCGCAGCGCGATGGCGGCGACGCCGGACGGCATCGGTTTCGAGCTGGCGTTGCCAGCGCCCGATGGCAGCACCAAGACCTTCATGTTGTCCGATTCCGGCGTGATGCCACCCGCACTGGCCGCTCGTTATCCCGAGATTCGCAGCTACGTCGGCGCTGGCGCGGACGGCACCCAGGCGCGTATCGACATCTCGCCGCTCGGCTTGCAGGCGACCGTGTATGCACGCAGTGGCATCTGGTTGGTTCGCCCGGAGCGCTTGGGCATGGAAGACCATTACCTCAGTTTCCGTCGTGGCGACCTTTCGCCCGGCAATGGCTTTCGTTGTGAAACGCATGGTGACGTGGTTGGCGACCAGCCCGATCCCTTCCAGCAAGGCCCGCAGCCGCTGACCACCACCGGCGTGACCAGGCGCGATTACCGTACGGCTGTCGCTGCAAACCATCAGTACGTCCAAGCCGTTGCTGGCGCGATGATGCCGCCTGCCACGCCAACCGTCGCGCTGGGCTTGGCCGCGGTCGTTGCCGCAGTCAATCGCGTCAGCCAACCGTACGGGCAGGATTTTTCGATCCATTTGACGCTTATCGCGACCAACGACCAGTTGATTTTCCCGGACGAAATCGGCGACACATTTGGCTCAGCGGGCTTCAACAACGGCAACTCGTTGAACCAGATCACTGCGGCAATCTCCGGCATCGTCGGCGTCAGCAACTATGACCTCGGACATCTGTTCACGACCGGTGCTGGCGGCGTGGCCGGACTGGGTATTGTCTGCAGCTCCGGTAGCAAGGGACGTGGCACGACCGGACTGTCGAATGGTTCAACGCTACAGACCGATACGTTCTACATCGACTACGTCGCCCACGAGATGGGCCATCAGTTTGGTGGCAACCATACGTTCAATGGCAGTAACAGCAGTTGTGGCGGCGGTAATCGTTCGGGTTCATCGGCTTACGAGCCGGGCAGCGGCTCGACGATCCAGGCCTATGCCGGCATTTGTGGCGCGGTGAACAATCTGCAGACCCATTCCGACCCGTATTTCCATGCCCGCAGCCTGCTGGAAATGGGTAACTGCTCGACCACCGGCACCTGCAGCAGTTGTTCGGCGAATACGCCGAACCCGGATGCACCGCCAGTGGTGCCGGCACAGGCCAGCTACACCATCCCTGCGAATACGCCGTATGTGCTGACCGGCACCGCGACCAGCACAGCGCCGGGTGCCAACCTCACTTATGGTTGGGAACAGTACGACCTCGGTGCGGCCAACAACAATCTGGCGGTGGACCTCGGCACCGGCCCCATCCAACGCTCCTGGCTGCCAACGACCACGCCGCGCCGCTACCTCCCACGCTTGTCCGACCTGCTGGCAGGCACCAGCGCAATTGGCGAAATCCTGCCGACCACGACACGCGCGATGACCTACCGCCTGACAGTGCGCGACAACGTCGCCGCTGGCGGATCGAGCACCAGCACCGACCAGACCCTGACCGTCGTCAACACGGCAGGTCCGTTTGCGGTCACAGCGCCGACGACTGGCGCGACCTGGACCTTCGGCGGAGCGCCGGCAATGATCGCCTGGAACGTGACGTTGACCGACTTGCCGCCAGTGTCCTGCGCAATGGTCAATATCGACCTCGTGACTGCCGATACCAACCAGGAAGACCTGATTGTGTTGTCATCGCTGGCGAGCGCAGTCGCCAATAGCGGAACCGCGGACGTAGCCATTCCCAATGTGTCGACAACGGCACGCGTTCGCGTCGCCTGTGCCAACAACATCTTCTTCAACATCAGCCCACCGGTCACCGTGGTTGGCGCGGACGTTTTGTTCACCGATGGCTTTGACAGCGTCCCGCCCATCCAATAATTGATCCCTGAAGGCGATCAATCTGCGAAGTTGCACACAGGTCACGTGAAACTCGGACGCAGGCAAGGCGTCGCGATCCTTTACAATCGCGCCACTTTTGTCTGCCTTCCGGAGTTTTCATGGCCGCCGCGATCCGTTATCAGCGCATCCTTCTGAAACTTTCCGGCGAGGCCCTGATGGGCGACGCCGACTACGGCATTGACCCGAACGTGCTGCAAAGGGTCGCCACCGAAATCATCGAAATCCAGAAGGTTGGCGTGGAAGTCGGCGTTGTCATCGGTGGCGGCAACATCTTCCGCGGGGAGGGCTTGGCGAGTCGCGGCATGGACCGGGTCACCGGCGACCATATGGGCATGCTCGCGACGGTGATGAACGCGCTGGCGATGCAGGACGCACTGGAAAACAATGGTGCCAAGGTTCGCGTGATGAGTGCCATCAAGATCAACGAGGTCTGTGAGGACTTCATCCGTCGCCGCGCGATCCGGCACCTGGAAAAAGGTCGCGTGGTCATCTTCGCCGCAGGCACCGGTAATCCGTTCTTCACCACCGACTCCGCTGCCGCTTTGCGCGCCATTGAAGTTGGCGCACAGTTGCTGCTCAAAGCGACCAAGGTGGATGGCATTTTCAGCGCCGATCCCAAGCGCGACCCGAATGCCACGTTGTACGACACGCTGACGTTCAATGAAGTGTTGCAGCGCGAACTGAAGGTGATGGACACCAGTGCGTTTTCGCTGTGCCGCGATCACGGCGTTCCGCTGCGCATCTACAACATGACCGTACCCGGTAACCTGATGCGGATCGTCCACGGCGAAAACATCGGCACACTGGTCGCCAATTGATCCGCACCAAGGCAGGGCCTTGAGTGCCAGCGGGCAAGAGGCCCGCTGATATACTTGGCGGCTACATGACCGCAGGAATGCCCGCATGATTGACGAGATCAAGACCGAAACGGAAAAGCGCATGGCGAAGAGCGTCGAGTCGCTGCGCCACGACCTCACCCGCCTCCGGACCGGCCGTGCCAGCACCAGCATTCTGGAGCATCTAAAAGTTTCCTATTACGGTGCCGACATGCCACTGTCGCAGGTCGCCAGCATCTCGGTTTCCGATGCGCGCACGCTGACCATCGTGCCCTGGGAAAAGGCGATGGTGGCGGCAGTCGAGAAAGCGATCCTGACGTCCGACCTTGGCCTCACGCCGACCACCGCCGGCACCACCATCCGCATCAACCTGCCGGTGTTGACCGAAGAGCGCCGCAAGGAACTTGCCAAGCACGTATCCGGCGAAGGCGAGAACGCCAAGGTCGCGATCCGCAACGTGCGTCGCGATGCGATTACGCAGATCAAGGAACTGGAGAAAGACAAGGCGATCAGCGAAGACGATCAGCGTCGTGGCGATGACGATATCCAGAAGTTGACCGACCGTTTCGTCAAGGAAGTCGATGTCGTCGTGAAGCACAAGGAAGACGAGTTGATGACGATGTGATAGTCGCGGGGACGACAGGCTCGTTCCCGACTCGATGCCATGACCACCACTGCCAGCGAACACATCCCGCGCCATGTCGCCATCGTCATGGATGGCAACGGCCGTTGGGCCCAGCAACGCAAACGTCCGCGCAGTTTCGGACATCGCGAAGGGCAGAAAGCGGTGCGCGGTGCGGTCGAATTCTGCCTGCGCCAGAAGATCGGAGCGCTGACCCTGTTTGCGTTCTCCAGCGAAAACTGGAAGCGACCGGAATCCGAAGTCGGCGCGTTGATGAGATTGTTCCTGAAGGCCATTGACAGCGAAGTGAGTGACTTGCACAAGCACGGAGTCAGGGTCAGCTTTATCGGCGACCTTTCCGCGTTCGCGCCCGAACTACGCGAACGCATGATCAACGCGATGCAGAAAACCGCCGGCAACAACGCGCTGGCTTTGAACGTGGCGGTCAACTACGGCGGCCGCTGGGATATCGCGCAGGCGGCACGCCAGGTTGCGCAGGCGGCCGTCAACGGCGAAATCGACCCGGCTTCGATTACCGAGGCCACACTGGCACCAAAATTCTGCCTGGCCGACCAACCTCCGGTCGACCTGTTCATCCGCACCGGCGGCGAACAGAGAATCAGCAATTTCCTGCTCTGGCAAAGCGCATATAGCGAGCTGCATTTCATCGACACGCTGTGGCCCGACGTCGACGACGTCGTGCTGGCCGCGGCGGTCGCGGAATTTGCGCGTCGCGAGCGGCGTTTCGGGCAGACTTCGGCCCAGGTCGGTGTCGCGTGACAGCGCGTATTTCCGGCATACCGAAACTGGACATCATCTGCGTGCTGTGGAATACATCACTGCATTGCCGCCGACCATCGCAGGACGAAGTCGCATGACGTCATTGACGAAACGAGTTCTCACCGCGCTGGTGCTGCTACCGATCGCGATCGGCATCGTGCTGCTGTCGCCGTTGCCCTGGTTTGCCGTGATCCTCGCGCTCGTGTTTGCGTTGGCGGGATGGGAATGGACGCGGCTTTGTGGCGTCGAGACATTTTTTATGCGTGGTCTGCTGGTTTTTGTCTTTCTCGCCTCGTGCGCGATCCTCTGGACGCTGCGCGATACGCCATTGTGGCGGCTGACGATTGCGCTCGGCGTCGTCTGGTGGGCGGTCGCATTGTTCTGGTTTCGACACGTTGTATTCGGCGCTGCACCACTGGTGCGCAATGTCGCGATCAAACTGCTGGCTGGCGGATTTGTGCTGATTCCGGCGTGGGTTGCTGCCGTGCAGTTGCAGGGTAACCCTCGTCACGGGCCGTACTGGGTGCTCTTCATGTTGGTGCTGATCTGGGCGGCCGATTCGTTTGCCTATTTCTCGGGCTCGCGGTGGGGTCGTTCAAAACTCGCGCCCAGCATCAGCCCCGGGAAAACCTGGGCCGGCGTTTACGGCGCGTTGATTGGTTCAGGACTGGTTGCCGTGCTCGGCGGCTGGCTACTCGGTGAAACCGGTTGGGAGTGGGCGTTGCTGGTGCTGGTCGCGGTCATCACCATCGCCGTGTCCATCGTCGGCGACCTGTTCGAGAGCCTGGTCAAGCGTCAGGCCAATGCCAAGGATTCCGGCACATTGTTCCCGGGACATGGCGGGCTGTTCGACCGGCTCGACAGTGTATTCGCCGCGTTCCCGATATTCGTCGCAGGCAAGGCGCTGATCGACGCCGCGCTGGGCGCATGAGCGATTTGCTGGTACGCCGGGTTGCCGTGCTCGGCGCGACCGGCTCGATTGGCGGCAGCGCGCTGGATGTCATCGCGCGCCATCCGCAGCGTTACCGCGCAACGGTCTTGACCGCAAATCACAATGTCGGAGCGATGGTCAAGCTTTGCCGCCATTTCAAACCCGAGCTGGCCGTAATGGCCGATGCGAATAGCGCCGATGCCTTGCGCAAGCAACTCGACAGCGAACGAATACAGACCCGGGTCGAATCGGGACCGAACGGCCTGATCGAAGCGGCGGCTAGCGATCTCAGCGACACCGTCATCGCCGCCATCGTCGGCGGCGCTGGCTTGGAATCTACGCTGGCTGCCGCCCGCGCCGGCAAGCGTCTGCTGCTGGCGAACAAGGAAGCCATCGTGATGGCCGGTCCGCTGCTGTTGGCGGCACTGGCCGAGGGCGGTGGCGAATTGTTGCCAATCGACTCCGAGCACAACGCCATCTTCCAATGCCTGCCGCTGGCATTGCAGGAGCGCGCGGCGCGACCGGGCATTGCGACCCGCAGCGACTACGGCGTCACTCGCTTGCTACTGACCGCGTCGGGCGGGCCGTTCCGTGGCCGTACGGCGGATCAACTCGTATCGATCACGCCCGGTCAGGCCTGCGCCCATCCCAACTGGGACATGGGACGCAAGATTTCGGTCGATTCGGCGACCTTGATGAACAAGGGTCTGGAAGTCATCGAGGCACATCACTTGTTCGGCATCCCGGCCGATGCCATTGATGTGGTCGTGCACCGGCAAAGCATCATCCATTCGCTGGTGCAATATCGTGACGGCTCGATGCTGGCCCAGCTGGGCAATCCGGACATGCGTACCGCGCTGGCCTACGGATTGGCATGGCCCGAGCGCATCGACGCCGGGGTCGCGCCGCTGGACCTGCTGGCGGTCGGCCGGCTGGATTTCGAAGCGGTGGACCGCGTGACCTTCCGTTGCCTCGATCTCGCTTACGCAGCGTTGCGCGCCGGCGGCACCGCGACTGCCGTGTTGAACGCCGCCAACGAGGAGGCTGTTGCCGCATTCCTTGATCGGGGCATGAAATTCCTCGATATCGCGAATGTCATCGAAGAAACCCTGGACAACGCTCCGGGTGTGCCAATGGCCAGTCTGGACGCCCTGCTTGACGCCGATTTAACGGCTCGCCGCGACGCTGCCCGTATCATTGCGGCGAAGCTTCCCTAGACAACGTCCATGCAAGAATTTTTTCATTCGGCCTGGTGGCTGCTGGTCACCCTGGGCCTGTTGGTCACCTTCCACGAATATGGCCATTTTGTCGTGGCGCGGGCGTGTGGGGTAAAGGTTTTGCGCTTCTCGGTCGGGTTCGGCAAGCCGTTGTGGAGCCGCTACGACCGCCACGGTACCGAGTTCGCGATCGCCGCGATTCCGCTCGGTGGCTACGTGAAGATGCTTGATGAGCGCGAAGGCGACGTCGATCCGTCGGAACTGGGCATGGCGTTCAATCGCAAGCCGGTGTCGCAGCGTATTGCGATCGCGGCGGCCGGGCCAGCTTTCAACCTGCTGTTCGCGCTGCTCGCGTTTTATTTGATGTTCCTGTTCGGTCGCCCCGACTACCAGCCAGTGATTGCCAAACCCACCGGCATTGCCGAGCAATCGCAGTTCCGCGAAGGCGACCGCCTGATTGCGGTCGACGGTGCGCCGGTGGATACCTGGAGCGGCGCGATCACCGCAATCGCGCAGTCCGCGCTGGCCCATGAGGATGTCAAGGTCAGCGTCGAAAGCCCCGATGGCAGCCGCAGCGAACGGACTTTGCGACTGTCGAGCTTGCCGCCGGGCAGCGACGGTGATCGCGTGCTTGATGCGGTCGGCCTGCGCCTGCGTGCGCCGGAAATCGATCCGATCGCCGCGACCATTTCGGCAGACAGCCCGGCCGCTGCCGCCGGCATGCAGGCCGGTGACCGAATCGTTGCAATCAACGACCGCAGCGTCGATGACTATGCGCAGATCGGCCCGTTGCTCCAGCAAATGGCCGACATCGATCCTGCCCTGACCATCAGCGTGCGCCGCGATGGATCGGTGCTCGATCTGCCGGTGACCGTCGCCAAACGCGATCCCGGTGATGGCGAAGTTCGCTGGATACTTGGCATTGGAGCTGGTGCGGCAAGCGCCCGTGCCCATGACGCCACCCTGCGCTATGGGCCCATCGACGCCATCCCCGCAGCCGTGAATGAAACCTGGGGTGCTGTGCGCAGCACCGGCGTCGCCATCTGGAAGCTGCTGACCGGCGCCATATCGGCAAAGAACGTGTCAGGTATCATTACCATTGCGCAGGTGGCCAATACCTCGGCGCAGATGGGCGTGGCGTGGTTTCTTTCGTTCCTCGCCCTGATCTCGCTGAACCTGGCCATCCTCAACTTGCTGCCGATCCCGGTGCTGGATGGGGGACACTTGTTGTTCTATTTTGTTGAACTGATCAAGGGCAGTCCGGTCAGCGAGCGTGTCCAGATGGCCGGACAAACCGTCGGCTTGGTCATGCTGGTTGGCTTGATGGGACTGGCCATTTACAACGATATCCTGCGTCTCGCGTTTTGAGCGCAGTCAAGCCCGCTACAACCGTGCAGGCGACTTTTGCGCCTGACACGGTCCGCCCCCGATGGAAGTGACAATGAAGCGTATTGCTGCCCTGCTCCTGCTTGCCTGTGGAATTGCCCAGAATGCTTCTGCATTCGACAGTTTCCAGGTTTCCGACATCCGCATCGACGGACTGTCGCGCATCGCCGCAGGTACTGTGTTCACCTATCTGCCGGTCGAGAAAGGCGACACGCTCACCGCCACCAGTGCCGAACAGGCGATACGCGCGCTCTACAAGACGGGCTTCTTCAATGACGTAAGCCTGGCCCGGCAGGGCGACATTCTGGTCGTGACGGTGAGCGAGCGACCACAGATTTCCAAGGTCTCGATTCGCGGTAACAAGGACATCAAGGAAGAAGACCTGCGCAAGGGCCTAAAGGGCATCGGCCTGGCCGAGGGCGAAACGCTGGATCGACTGAAGCTTGCCGAAGTACAAAGCGAGCTGACCCGCCAGTACTACAACCGCGGCAAATATAACGTCTCGATCAATACCTCCACGGTGAACCTTGATCGCAATCGCGTGCAGGTGTCGATCAACGTCGCCGAAGGCAAGCCGGCCAAGATCAAGCATCTCAACATCGTCGGCAACCAGACCTACACCGACAAGAAACTGCGCGAAGATTTCCAGTCGACGACCAGCAACATCCTGTCCTGGTATTCCAAGGACGATCAATACTCCCGCGAAAAGCTTTCCGGTGACCTGGAGACGCTGTCGTCGTACTACCTGGATCGTGGCTATGTCGACTTCAACGTCGAATCCACCCAGGTCGCGATCAGCCCGGACAAGCGCAAGATGTTCGTCAGCGCCAACATCAAGGAAGGCGAGACCTATACCGTCTCCGACATCAAACTGACCGGCAACCTGGTGCTGGACGAACCCGACCTGCGCAAGTTGATCACCATCAAGACCGGCGAAGTATTCTCGCGACGCAAGGTGGAGCAATCATCCGATGCGATCAGCGCGGTGCTGGCCAACATCGGCTACGCCTTTGCCGAGGTCAATCCGTTGCCTGACATCCACAAGGACAGTCGCGAAGTTGGACTGAATTTTTTCGTCAGCCCGGGCAAGCGCGTCTACGTGCGCAACATCGTCTTCAAGGGCAACCGCAATACCGAGGACGAAGTTGTCCGCCGCGAAATGCGCCAGCTTGAAGGTGCCTGGTATTCACAAGCGGCGATTGATCGCTCCAAGATCCGTTTGCAGCGTCTTGGCTACTTCAAGACCGTTGTCGTCGACACTCCCAAGGTGCCGGGGACCGAGGACCAGATCGATTTGACGGTGACCCTCGACGAGCAGTCTTCGGGCTCGCTCAACTTCGGTATCGGCTATTCGCAGTTCCAGGGAATCATCGGCAGCGTGTCGGTGCAGCAGAACAACTTCTTCGGCACCGGCGACCGGGTTGGCGTGACTCTGTCGCAGAGCTCGTATATCAAGCGTTACGAGTTTTCCTATTTCGAGCCTTACCTGACAGATAGCGGCGTCGGCCTTGGCTACAACTTGAGCCATACCGAATACGACCAGGGCCAAGGCAACATCGCGTCCTACCTGACCAGCCGCGATTCGTTCAGCACGTACCTCGGAATCCCGATCACCGAGTCGGACACCATCAACACCCAGATCGGGATCGACAAGAATACGATCACGCTCTTCCAGGGTTCGTCGCCACAGCAGTTCATCGACTACATCGACAACCTCGGCAGCCGCACCATGCACACCTGGAAAACGGAGTTGTCGTGGACCCACGACACGCGCAACCGCTATTGGAACCCAACCCGTGGATCGCTGCAGAGCGTGACAGCCGAGATTGCCCTGCCGGGTTCGACCGTTGAGTACTACAAGCTGTTCTACAAGTTCGGCCAGTATTTTCCACTTACTGACAAGTTGACGTTTTTCGGGACCTTCAACATCGGCTATGGCGACACCTACAAGGATCCAAAAAGCGTGTTGCCGCCGGACCACCCGCGGTACCTCGCCGACATCGGCGGCCTGCCATTCTTCGAGAATTTCTTCGCCGGCGGCGTGGCGGATGTGCGCGGCTTCCGCGACAACACGTTAGGGCCGTTCTCGCGGTTCGACAGCTTTTCCTGCGTCGGTTCGAATGACCGCAACTGTCGCCAGCCAACGGGCGGTGCGTTCAAGACCGTCGGCTCGGCAGAAATCATCTTCCCGACACCATTCTCGAAGGAAAACAGCAATTCAACCAAGCTGGCCTGGTTTGTGGATGTCGGTAATGTATTCAATGATTTCGGGTCGTTCTCGGCCAGCGACCTGCGGGTGTCGACAGGATTGTCGTTCCGTTGGCAGGCACCGGTCGGACCTATCGTGATCAGCGTCGCCAAGCCCTTGCGCAAGAAAGACGGCGACCAAACCGAGACAATCCAGTTCACCTTCGGCAACTCGTTCTAGGCAAACTGATCTTCAACAGGCCGGTCAGGCGGCAAACCAGAGGAGGCAGACGTGGCGTGGAGCAGTTTCAACGAGTGGCCGATCCGCGCCCTCATGCTCGCACTGCCCCTGCTTGCCTGCGAAAGCTTTGCGCAGTCGCCTGCACCCGCCACGCGAATCGGCTACGTCGACATGAAGCGTTTGCTCGACAGTGCTCCTCAAATGGCGGAGGGTCGGCGCCAACTGGAAGTCGAGTTCGCGGCTCGCGATGCGTCGCTGCAAGCCGATGAGAAGCGCTTGGTCGAGCGCCGCGCCGTTTACGAACGTGACGCTGCAACGCTATCGGTCAACCAGGCGGAAACCCTGAAACGCGAAATCGATGCGCTGGATCGCGCCATCAAACGCAATCGCGACAACCTGCGCGCGGAACTCAAGACACGCAGCGACCAGGTGCTGGACGGAAGCTGGCGCGACATCAACAACGTCGTCGTCGAGTTTGGTCGAGAGCAGAATTACGACCTGATCGTGCAGAGCCCGGTAATCTACTCCAATCCGCGTGTGGACATCACCGACGCCATCCTGGAGCTCCTGCGCAAAGAACACGGCAAGTCGTCGGCGCAGCGATGAGGACTGGCGTGACTCTGTCAGAGTTGGCAAGCCGATTCGGGCTGGAACTGCGCGGCGATGGCGATACCGTCATCAACGGCGTGGCAACCCTGGCCAGCGCGATGAAGGGTCAACTGAGCTTCCTGGCCAACAGGCGTTACGCTGCGCAGTTGACCACGACCAATGCATCCGCGGTAATCCTCGCTGCCGACAATGCCGACATCTGTCCAGTCGCATGCTTGGTCGCAGGAGATCCGTACAGCGCATTTGCGAAAGCCGCTGCACAGTTCACTCCTCGCGACGACGTTGCGCCCGGCATACATCCGAGCGCGGTCGTCGATGCGTCAGCCGACATTGCCGTTGACGCCAGCGTCGGGCCGTTCTGCGTGATCGAAGCTGGCGCAAGTGTCGGCGCCGGTGCGCGAATCGGACCGCATTGCCAGATCGGAGCGGGCAGCATCATCGGCGCGCGATCACGACTGGTGGCGCGGGTCACCTTGCTCTCCAACGTGATACTCGGCCAGCGCGTGTTGATCCATCCTGGTGCCGTCCTTGGTGCCGACGGATTCGGCTTGGCCAAGGACGGTGACCAATGGATCAAGGTGCCGCAACTGGGCGGCGTGCGCATTGGAGACGACTGCGAGATCGGCGCCAACACCACGATCGATCGTGGCGCGCTGGATGATACTGTGCTCGAAAACGATGTCCGGCTGGATAATCAGATCCAGATCGCCCACAACGTCACCATTGGCGCGCACACTGCGATGGCCGGCTGCGTGGCGGTTGCAGGCAGCACCCGGATCGGTCGCCACTGCCTGATCGGTGGCGGTGCTGGCATACTGGGCCATCTTCAAATTGCGGACCGCGTCACGGTGACGGCGCGCGCGCTGGTTACCCATTCGATCCGCGAATCGGGAGAATTTTCATCGGGAACCCCCCTACAAACTAGTCGCGAATGGCGCCGCAATGCGGTGCGATTCATGCAACTCGACGAACTCGCGCGCCGGCTGGGTCGGCTCGAAAAGGAACGCAACAAATGAACCAGTCCACGGATGCCTTGCAAGCGGCGCCCATCGACATATCGGGCATCGTGAAGATGCTGCCGCATCGCTACCCATTCCTGCTCGTGGATCGGGTGCTCGCCTACGAGCCCTGCAAAACACTGGTGGCGATCAAGAACGTCACCTTCAACGAGCACTTTTTCCAAGGCCACTTCCCCGGCCACCCAGTGATGCCAGGCGTGCTGATCATTGAAGCCCTGGCCCAGGCATCCGGTCTGTTGGTGCAGTTGTCGATCGCCCACAATCCGGACCAGAAGGCGCTGTTCTATCTGGTCAAGGTGGACAAGGCGCGCTTCCTGCAGGTGGTAAGACCGGGCGACCAACTGGAGTTGCACGTCGAACAAAAACGCATGATCCGCAACATGGGCCAGTATCATTGCCAGGCCAAGGTCGACGGTCGCGTCGTTGCCGAGGCAGAACTACTCTGCGCCGAACGAGCGGCCTGATGATCCACCCGACCGCGATCATCGATCCGGCGGCCCGGCTGGGCAACGACGTCAGCATCGGTGCCTACAGCATCGTCGCTGCCAATGTCGAGATCGGTGACAACACGTGGGTCGGCCCCCATGTAGTCATCGACGGGCCAACCCGGATCGGTCGCGACAACCGCATCTATCAGTTCGCTTCGATAGGTGCCGATCCGCAGGACAAGAAATACCACGGTGAGAAGGCAACGCTCGAAATCGGCGATCGCAACCTGATCCGCGAATTCGTGACCTTCAATCGCGGCACCGAAGACGGCATCGGCGTTACCCGCATTGGCAGCGACAACTGGATCATGGCGTACGTGCACATCGCCCATGATTGCGTAGTTGGCGATAACGTGACCTTTGCCAATTCCGCATCGCTGGCAGGGCACGTCAAGGTCGATGACTGGGTGGTACTGGGCGGGTTCACCTTGGTCCATCAGTTCTGCCAGATCGGCATTCACGCGTTCACGGCGATGGGCGCAATCATCAATCGCGACGTGCCGCCTTTCATCACGGTCGCCGGCAGCTTTGCCGCTCCCAAAGGCATCAACAGCGAAGGGCTGCGTCGGCGTGGCTACGACAGCGAGCGGATCATGTCGATCAAGCGCGCTTATCGCACCCTTTATCTTTCCGGCCTGCCACTGGCCGAAGCGCTTGAAAAACTGGAGGCTGCCGCCGAAGAAGCCCCCGATGTTCGCTTGATGCTCGACTTTATCAGCCGCAGCCAGCGCTCACTGGTGCGTTGATGACGAGCACCCTGCGCGATGCTGGCGCAGCGACCGTCGACCGGTCGGGATTGGACATCGTCATCGTCGCGGGCGAAGCATCCGGCGACCTCCTGGGTGCCGAACTGATACGTGGTTTGCAGCAGCGTTACCCAGCGGCACGGTTTTCCGGCGTGGGTGGTCCCGCGATGCAGGCCGCAGGGTTTGATGCCTGGTACCCCGCCGATGCCTTGGCGGTGATGGGACTGGCCGAAGTCGTCCGCCATCTGCCGCGACTGCTGAAGCTTCGTCGCGACGTGCTGGTGCGAACACTCAAACTGCGACCGGGCGTCTTCGTCGGCATCGACGCGCCGGATTTCAACCTTGGACTGGAACGCAAGCTCAAACAAGCCGATGTCGCGACCGTGCACTACGTCAGCCCGTCGGTCTGGGCATGGCGCGAAAGTCGTGCCGCAAAGATCGGGCGCAGCGCCGATAAGGTGCTATGCCTGTTCCCGATGGAACCGGCGATCTATGCACGCCATGGCGTCGATGCACAATTCGTCGGCCATCCGCTGGCAGATCGCTTCGCGATGGAACCGAATCAGGCCGCAGCGCGTGAAAAATTTTGCCTTGCCTTGGACGCGCCGGTATTGGCGATCCTGCCTGGCAGTCGTCTTGGCGAAATTTCCCGGCTCGGTGCGGATTTCATTGCAGCGGCGCGCTTGCTGCGACCGTCGATTCCGGAATTGGTCGTACTCGCGCCGATGGCGAATGCGGGGTGTCGCGAAGCTTTTGATGCGTTGCTGGACGATGCCGACCGAGGCTGCATTCGCGTCATTGATGGCGATGCACATGCCGCAATGATCGCCGCCGACGTCGTGCTGCTGGCGTCGGGTACGGCGGCGCTCGAAGCGCTGCTGGCAAAGCGACCAATGGTTGTAGCCTATCGCTTGTCCAATCTCACCTACCGGATCGTCAAGCTATTTGGATTGATGAAAGTCGATCACTACTCGCTGCCGAATTTTCTTTCGCAGAGCCCTATCGTTCCCGAACTAATGCAGGACGATTGCCGACCTGATGCACTGGCTGCTGTGTTGCTGCCCGCGCTGCGCGAGCGTCGAATCACGCCCGATCTGCTTGCCGAATATCAGCGCATTCATCAGTCACTGCGTGGCGATGCGGAGCACGATGCTGCTGCGGCAGTCGCGCAATTGATCGAGAATCAGGGATCGTGATGGCTGGAAACATCGAATGGATCGCCGGCGTCGATGAAGCGGGCCGCGGGCCGCTGGCCGGACCCGTCGTTGTTGCCGCCGTGATTCTCGATCCGTCGCGACCGATCAGCGGTCTTGCCGACTCCAAGGTATTGTCGGCGGCAAGGCGCAACGCGCTCGCACTGCAGATCCGCGAATGCAGCATGGCTTGGTCGATCATCGCAGTCGAAGTGGAGGAGATCGACCACGTCAACATCCTGCACGCCAGCCTGCTTGGCATGAGTCGCGCCTTGCGTGCGCTGGCTTTGGCACCATCGCTGGCGCTGATCGACGGCAATCGCTTGCCGCATGACTTGCCATGTCCGGGGCGCGCAATCATCGGTGGCGATGCCTGCGAGCAGGCGATCAGCGCAGCGTCAATCCTGGCCAAGACCGAACGCGACCGCCTGCTGGTGGAACTGGATCGCGACTACCCTGTGTATGGCTTTGCCAGACACAAGGGCTATCCAACCGCAGCACATTTCGAAGCTTTGAACCGGCATGGTCCCTGTCCACAGCATCGCCGCAGCTATGCGCCGGTACGAGTCGCGATCGCGCGTTTTGCAAAGGTTATAGCCGCTCAGTAGTTACGGCAGATATCGCGGCCCAGATTGTGCTCGTAGGTCGATACCTTGTCGTCGAACTGGTTACCATCACGAGCACCGTTGCGCATGCGCCGACAGGCTTCGCGACGATCCATTCCCTGCGAAGAAACCATCACCCGCCGCGACCTGCCGTTGCTTTCAGTGCCGTCGACCAGAGACGCGGGACAGCGCGAATGGCGGTAGAAAACCATGCCTGTATTGGTGCGACATTCGAACGACGTCGCCTCGGCGACTCGCTGTCGACGCACACCGACCGCTTGCTGGCGCACTGGCCGGCCTGGTTTTTCAGTCTCTGTCACGACAGAGGAAACCGGAGGATCATGGCTGATGATGTCGAGCACGCTCTGTCTGCGTCCGGCAAGACA
>JBATAQ010000251.1:0-3239 GCA_049661925.1 Dokdonella sp. | reverse complement strand
GTGCTGGGCCGCACCGTCGCAGCCATTGGCGCGGATGTGGGCAAGTGGCTGGCAAAGCCAGTCGACGGTGCTGCCTTGGGAGACTGACCCCGAAACACACGTGGCCAGAAGCCTAAGCTACTCTCGCGTACCACTCTGGCGTAAGTGATTCCGGAAAGTCGCGCTCGTTGCTTGCCAGCAGCGTGTCCAATCCATGATCGTCGATCTCCGCATGCACTCTTCGCGCCTGCGCCAGAATTTCTGCCGCCAGCCACCCCATGCGCGCCACGTTGTCGCCGATGCGCTTCTCGAACGCGGCATCGTCGAGCACGTCGTTGAGTGCGCGATTCATTTCGTGGAACCAGTCGATGTCGTACTGGTCGAGCATTCGGCCGTCGGGCAGTAGCGGCCCGAGGTTACGCTCGCCCCATTCGCGCAGCAGCGGTTGGATCGCGAGGTTCAGCGCACGGGCGCGGTCGAACTTCGGGCGCAGCCGTCCCAGCAGCGCGATGTGGGTCAGGCGTTCGCCGAAAAACAGCGGCGCCAGCAGAGCCCAGTAGTAGGTGTAGTCCCAAATCACCTTCACTGGCATTACCTGCGAATCGCCCAGCAGTGGGTACTGGCCCTGGTAGAGGGTCAGGGTGTTTTCGTAGAACGACAGATACAACTGCTGGTAGATGTCCGCATACGGCGCGAAAGGTTTTCCCGCCAGGTCGCGGCCGATCAGATCGGTGATGAAGCTATTGGACATCGCGATGAAATCGCTGCCCGGTGAATAGAACGGATCCAGGAACACGCCCGCCTCACCCGTCAGCGCCCAGCGCTCGCCGCTCAACACCTTCTTGCACCCATACGACACGTTACGCAGGAACGCGAAATCCAGCAGCGCGTGTTCCGGCTTGTCGAGCGTGGCGGCGACCTGCGGCTGGTGTTGGCGCAACCACTCGCTGGCTTTTTCGTGGGTGTTCATCGTCTCCAGCGGGTGCATGGCGGCGTCGCAGACGATGCCCAGCGAATGTGCCCCCGACGACAGCGGGATCAACCAGAACCAGTAGCCCGGGCCGCACATGTGATTGGTCGATCGCCAGCGGTCCGGCGGCGTGCAGCGCGCCAGCCACTGCGGGTCTTGCGACCAGTCGTCCGGGTCGAGCTTGCCTTCGACCCGCCACCACACCGCGTTGATGTTGTGGTCGTTTGCTTGTGCCAGGTCGAGCTTGCGCTTGAGCAGGCCGACACGACCGGCCGCGTCCACCACCCAGCGCGCTTCGAGCTGGGTGCGTTGCCCAGCGTGTTCGAACGTCACCACGTGTGGCGCATTCCCAGCGTCGAGGTCGACGCTGCGCACGGTGGCTTCATCGCGGAAGTCGATGCCCAGCGACCGCGCATGTTCGCCGAGGAAATTCTCGAAGCGTCCGCGATCCAATTGCCACGAAGGTGTGGGCAAGATCGCGCTCACGCCCAGTTCGGTGCACTGGTCAATGTCGTGGCGACCGTGCGAAAAGAAGAAGCGGAAGCCGAACTTGCGTAGTTGCTCCGTGTCCAGATGCTCGCGAAGGCCAAGCACATGGTCAAAGTAATGCGCACCGATCTCCACGGTCGACTCGCCGACCTTGAAAGCCGCCTCGGCCACCGGGTGCGCACGGCGCTCAAGCACCGTTACTGCGATCTGCGGATCGCGCTGCTTGAGCTGGATTGCCAGGCTGAGCCCGGACAGGCCTCCGCCGAGGATGGCAACATCGGTGGTGATAGAGCTCATGCGACCTTGCTCGCGTGCTGCGACGCACTGGTAACGCCAAACTCGCCGCTCGGGTCGTCGATGTGGGGCGGACTGTTGCGGATGCTTCGGCGGATCTTCGCCACGCTGCCGTGGCGCAGCACCTGCAACCCGATGTGGTGGACGATGCGGAAAACGTCGACAAGCGGTCTGAAGTGGCTGGGACGGAACTCCTCGTCGCGGTCGGCGCAACGGTAGCGCGACTCGATTGGCACCGAGACGCAGCGCGCGCCCAGCGTGCGTGACGCAGAGATCAGAATCTGCGCTTCGAACACGAAGTTGTCGCCGGGCACATCTTGCAGTGCGATCACCTTGGCGGGATAGAAGCGCTGCCCGCTCTGGCTGTCGCACAGCTGGTAGCCAGTGCCCCAGGCGATTCCCCAGTCGCCTAATTCATTGGCTAGTCGGCGGTAAGTGGGCTGCTGGGTGCGCTTGCGCAGGCGCGCCCCGATCACGATCGAGCCAGGATGGCGATTGGCCGAATCAAGCAGGCGCGGCAAGTCTTCGGCGCTGTGCTGGCCATCGCCGTCCATGGTCAGTACGCCGCGGAAGCCACGCTTGAGCGCCTCACGGAATCCGTGACGCAGGGATTCGCCCTTGCCCCGGCGCTGCGCGTGGCGCAGCAGGATGACCGGCAGGTCGGCGATAAACTCGGCGGTGCCGTCGGTGGACCCGTCGTCCACCACGATCACATTGGGGCAGAAGGAGAGTGCGCCCTGCGCCACGTCGCGGATGCGCAGCGATTCGTTGAGCGCCGGAATCAGTACCGCCACTTGGATGCGGTCCAGTCGTTCTGAATCAACCATCGTCGAACACCAGGTGGATGACGCGTCCCGCGCCGGCGGCCAGCGAGACATTCGCCACGCGCAGGGCCAGGGCTTCGAATACGGGCAGCATCGGGGTCATCGCATTGCCGGCGGCGAGTTGTGCAAGCGGGCCGGCTGCAACCGGATCGCTCTCGACAACGGAATCGGTATTGCCCAGCCGCAGCGACAGCCGCGTTGCTCCCGGGACCGGATCGCGCACCAGCAGCAGCGCGCCGCCGAGTAGTCCGCTGCTGGGTGATGTGCGACCCAGAGGTCCGGTGCCGGTGCCGTCGTAGGCAACAAGCAGCACGGCCTCGCTGCCGGTGGCGATCTGCACCATTGCTTCCAGCAGGCCTTGGGCGAAGCTCGCGTCATGGGCGCTGATGGCGGTGGCCGGAGTCTGCGCGCCAGCGCCGATGGTCCAGTAACCGGCGGCGGCGTTGTGCACCGAGTTGTGGAACTTGGTGGGAGAGATGGTTCTCGGCGCATCCACCAGCGTGGCGCACATGTAGTCGGTGATGGCCAGGTCGCCGTGGGTTGAGGTGAACACGGATGGCAGCAGGGCCGGATCGCGGCCAGCGGCGGCGCAGGCGGCAAGCGCAACATGTAGCGCCACGGCTACCGTCTCCGGGGCGCGGCGTCGCTCGTTCGGCGCCAGCAACTGTGGTGATGGCCGGGTG
>JBATAQ010000250.1:0-10048 GCA_049661925.1 Dokdonella sp. | reverse complement strand
TTCGGTGATCGCGGCGATATTGGTCACCGAAATCGTTGGCGCGGAAAAAACGTCGCTGCGATTGTTTGTGTCGGAATTGGTCTGCACGAAGAACGGCACGAACACGTTTCCGATGCTGGTCATTGCGTGATAGTCGCCGATGAAGAACGCCGATGTGTTTGTCGCCGTCGAGCGCGCCGCGAAGGCGAGGTCGAACAGGGCGACGCGACTGTCCTGCCAGTTGGTCGCGTTGGTCGAGCGAGCCAGTCGGTGATCGGTTGGCAAGGTCGTCGCCAGCGTGGTGTTGCTGCGGAAATCGAAATAGCTGACGCCAATCATGCCGTCGCCGCGCACATGCACGAACGGCGAAAACGCAGGCACAGCCGGCGTGCTGTTCACTTGCATCGGTGCTGACCAGGTGATGCCACCGTCACTGGATTGCGACAATGCAATCCCGTCGATGACGCCGCCGCTGAAACGACTGTCCTGCCAGACGACGAAGAAGTTGCCGTTCGGCGCGACCGCGATCTGCGGCACCAGGCTGCTGTCCCGCACCGGCGTGTTGCTTTCGGGATCGCGCGTGCCAACGCTCAGCACGTTGGCGACCCGAATCGGTGCTGACCAGGTCGCGCCGTTGTCGGTCGAGCGGATCACGGTTACCGCCATCGTGAACATGTTGTTGTTGATGCCGGCGAGGTTCATGAAAAGGTTCACCAGGGTTCCGTTCGGCGACACCGCAATCACGTTGCCGATGGTCTGGTTGTTGAGGCCGGGATCGTAGATCGGCCGCGCCGCTTCCCAGCTGACGCCGCCATCGACACTTCGCGAGAAGTAGGTCGGACCTTCGTTGTTGAGGGTCAGCCGATCCCACACCGCGTACACGAAGCGTGAATCATTCGGGTTGGCGGTGATCGTGTTCTTGTCGCTGAAGAAGTCGCCGCCGTCGCGGATCAGGGTGATGGTTGGTCCCCATGTGGCGCCGCCGTCAGTCGAACGATTGACCAGGATCGCGTTGTCCGATCCCGGTTGCAGCGACGCACCGGAAAAGCTGAGCGCGGTCTGGTGCGCCGTGCCATTAGGCGAAATCGACACCCACGGATCGGTCGCCCGCTCGTAGTCGCCGCCATTGGCCACGGTGCCGCCGCCGCAACGCGAAAACGGCATCACGCGCCGTGCCCAGGTTCGGCCGCCATCCGTCGAAAAACCGGTGACCAGCCCGCGCGCACCGCCGTTCGACCATCGATCCTGCTGCCAGATACCAATCAGGTTTTGTGTGTTCGCAGGATTCACCGCCACCGACGACTCGACCTCGGCATTGGTATTCACGACACCGGTTTGCGCGGCGCCATCGCAGTTGGCGGCAAACGTCGAGGTGGCCGACGCGCGGTACTGGGGATCGAGGGCCGGAGGTGGTGTCGGCGTCGGTGTAGGCGTCGGGGTTGGCGCAGGAGGCGAATTGCTCGATGAGCCACCACCGCCGCCGCAAGCGGCCAGCGCCGCGACCAGCAGCAAGGCGGTCACGCCCGTAATGGTCATCCAGATTCCGGGACGGTTGCGATTCGACATGAAGGCGCTGCTCGGTAACTGTCGTGTCACCCCAAGCCTACGCCAATACGATCACCTTCGTACTCGAGCACGACCGGCGTGCCGGCCGCAACAGCGATCGACCGACGAGTTGGCGGGACGCGTCACGGTTCCAGATCATGGTCGCGCTATGATGCCGGCGCGGCTCCGGTGAGCGATCAGCGCATGGGCGAGGCAACACACGGCCAGCATACAACGGCATGGCTGATCGACCGGATTCGGGTCGGTGACGTGAGTGCGCGCGGTGACCTGGTCGCGCGCATCGAGCCCTTGCTGCACCGCTTCGCACGCGGTCGCCTGCCGCTGCGGCTGCGCAGCCAGGAAGACACTGCCGACCTGGTCCAGCTGACCTGGCTGAAGGTCCTCGACCGCATCGAAACCATCGACGTCACCGAGCCCGGCGCATTCTTCGCCTACTTGCGCACGGTGCTGATCAACGCGCTGCGCCAATCGTTGCGCCGGGATGGCCGCTCGCCGATCGAGCAGGACCGCAACGTCGATGCGGTTGCCGCCGACGTGGGCCTGGACGACTGGCTGGCCTGGGAACAGGCATTGGCGATCTTGCCGCCGGAACCGCGCGGCGTGGTGTTGATGCGCTTCGAATTCGGCATGAGTTTCGTCGAGATCGCCGACGAACTCGGCGCGACGCCCGACGGTGTACGCATGAAATTCAACCGCGCCCTGGCGCAGATGGCGGACACATCCCATGGCCAATCACGCTGAAGGCTCGTTGCAGGACCTGATCGCGCGCATTGGTGCGGGCGAGTTGATCGATGTCGATGCGCTGACCGCGGAACAACGCGACGATCCGACCGTGCAGCGCCTGCTGGCGTTGGCACGCGTCGCCAATGAATTTGATCGCCGCTTTGCGCAAGACACGGACGAATCGGTGAATCCCGGCCAGCTGGGACCGTGGCGCTTGTTGCGACTGCTCGGTGCGGGCGGCATGGGCGAAGTCTGGCTGGGTGAGCGCACCGACGATGTGGTCGAACAGCGCGTCGCGATCAAGCGCGTGCGCGTGGCTACGCATGACGTGCGCGAACGCCTGCTCGCCGAACGCCGCGTGCTGGCCCGGTTGGAGCACCCGAACATCGCGCGCTTTATCGACGCCGGCATCGACGAGCGCGGCTCGCCATGGCTGGTGCTGGAATACGTCGAAGGCGAACCGATCACCGACTGGTGTGCGCGCAACCAGCTGTCGCTGCCAGCGCGACTGCGTCTGTTCGGCAAGGTTTGCGCCGCCGTCGCGCACGCGCACCGGCACCTGGTGGTGCATCGCGACCTGAAGCCGGCCAACGTGCTGGTCAACGCTGACGGCGAACCGAAGCTGCTCGATTTCGGCATCGCGAAATTGCTGGATGGCAGCGACGAGGGTGACACCGTTGCCGCGCTGACGCCGTCATACGCCGCGCCGGAGCAATTGCGTGGCGAGCCCGTTTCGACCGCGACCGACGTGTACGCGCTGGGGCTGCTGCTGTATCGCCTGCTTGCTGGCGCCTTGCCGCCGACCCGGCTGGGCGGCAATGCGATGGCGGTGCTGGCGAAACTCGATGACGAGGAAACCCAGCGCCCCAGCGCCAGCGCGGCCATGGCGGACCAAGCACTGCCGTATCCGGCCAGTGCGCTGCGCGGCGACCTTGACGCGATCGTCGCCCAGGCGCTGCGCGCTCGCCCGCAATCGCGCTACGGATCGGTTGCCGAACTGTCGGCCGATATCGAGCGTTACCTGCAGGCGCGCCCGGTACTGGCACGCGCACCGACGCGGCGCTACCGCTTCGGCCGCTTCGCTCGACGCAACCGCGTCGCGCTGGCACTGGCCGCGATCGCGGCGATGGCGATGATCGTCGGCACCATCGTTTCACTGCAGCAGACGCAGCGTGCCGAACGCGAAGCGCGATCGGCGCAACGCGAGCTGGCCCGTGCCGAGCGTGTATCCGGTTTTCTCGCATCGATCTATCGCGAGCAGGATCCGCTCAGCCGTGGCGGTGCATCCATGGCAGACCCGCAGCGGGTGCTGGCCGATGCGGTCGCGCGCGTGGATCGCGAACTCACCGACGATGCCGACTCGGCCGCACGCCTGCTGCGCGTGCTTGGCGAAGCGCAATTCAACCTCGGTGCGCTCGACGCCGCGCGCGCCACCCTCGACCGCGCCGCTGGGCAGGCGCAGACGGCGGGCGATGCCTTGCTCGGTGCCGATATCGATGCGCTGCGCGGCGCACTTGCCTTGCGCCAGTTGAACCAGGGCGAAGCAGAACGCCTGTTCCAGTCGGCGCTGGAAACCACGACGCGGCTGCGCGGTGCAGGCAGTCTCGAAGCCGCGAGGATCCAGACCCGCAAGGCACTCAGTCTGGTTGCGCTCGGCAAGTTCAAGGATGCGCGCGATGCCGCCAGTCAGGCTCAGCAGACGTTTGCCGATCAACTGGGTGCGGACGACCGCGAGAGCATCGGCGCGCTGGTCACCCTCGGTATGATCCACGAGCAGTTACGCGAGGACCAGGCGGCGACCGAAACACTGCAAGCAGCAATCGCCGGCATCGAGAAGAACGTCGCCAGTGACGACGCCCGGTTGGTCGCACCGTTGCAGGCGCTCGGTGAAGTGTTGCGGCGCAGTCGCGATTTCGACCGTGCACGCAGCGTATTGCAGCGTGGCATCGACATCGCGCGCGCCCAGTTCGGTGCTCGCAACGCGCAGGTTGCCAGCGTGCTGGTCCGACTCGCCGGCGTCGAGCGCGATGCCGGTGACATGCAGCGCGCCATCGCAGTGCTCGACGAGGCTGAAGCCGCCTTGCCGGCTGACGCCGATGACGCGGCGCGGGCGCAGATACTCAACACGCGCGGCAGCGTGCGGATCGAACTTGGCGACGGTGCGCGCGCCGAATCCGACTACCGCGCGGCGTTGGCACTGCGCCGCGGCGCTGGCGACCTGCGCAGTGGGCTGACCTGGTTTTCGCAGGCCCAAGTCGGCAATGCGGTCGCGCTGCAGGGACGCTACGCCGAGGCCCATCGCCTACTCGCCGAGTCGGCCAGCGAGATCCGCAAGCTGCTCGGCCCGGACGCGTACCAGAACGCGCTGATCACGGTACGCCAGGCCCAGGTCTACGACATGCAGGGCGATCCGCGCAGCGCGTCCGATCATTGGCGCGAATCGGTACGCCTGATCGAAAAGACCTACGGCCCGGACCACTACGGCCATTTCGACTGGAGCGTCGGCCTGGCCAACTCGCTGGAGAAATCCGGCGCCGACCGCGACGAAGCTGCAACGATCACCGATGGCCTGCTCGAACGCTGGAACGGCAAACCCGAAGTCGCCGAGCGCTACGCGGCGCTGGTCCTGCTGCGTTGCCGATTGTTCGATGCCGCCGGGGACCGCCAACCAGCTCAGGCGCTTGCGCAGGCGACATTGGCGCGCAGTGACCTGATCGTCACGCAGGAAGAGCGCGACGCGCTGCAACGGGTCGCCAGCCGATAGGAGGGCAGGCGCACCGCGCCTCCGAGCACGAAATGCTCGCCACCCCAGCCATGGTCGCTGCCATCGCCATTGGCCGATGAAGTGCGGCCGAAGTCTGAAGCGGTGAAGGTGGTCACCTTGTCCTGCATGCCCAACTCGACGGTGATGGCGTGGAACATCTGCAACGCATGCGATAGCGCCGCCATCTGGTCGCGGTGATCATTTTGCAGGCGATCGTGGAAGTCGTAGCCGCCAATGGCGACGTAGAAAATCTGCCGGCGCTGACCGAGCTGGCTGCGTGTCTGGATCATCCGGCCGACCATGCGCAACTGCCCGACCAGCTTGTCATGGGCGGAATCGGCCACCAGTCCAAGGCCCGTCGGCAAGATTGGCACAGGTGTGGTCAGGCTGGTATTGGCTGCCAGTGCAGAAGTGACCAAGGCGTAGCTGTCGCGGCTGCGCTTCTGGATGTCGGCGCTGGCGCGCTCCAGTGGATGACCGAGTGGGCCATTCAAGAGAGCATCAATCGCGGTGCGACGGGCGGCATTGTCGCCATTGCCGAGATAGCCATCGCGCGCTTCGGTGCCCTGGGTGCCCATCGAGTAGGGCTGCACAGTGACGCCGGTCTGCAGGAAATTCTGGCCACGCAGCGAGATGCTCATCGACAGCTGTGGATTGGGGTTGCTGGCCTGCAGCAAGTCAGCCATGCGCCCGGCCCAGCCGATCTTCTCGCGACTGTCCGGGCGCGAGGTTTCCCAGAACACCTGTTGATCGGAGTGGGAAAACAGCTGAGGCGGCACCTGCGCGGAACCGTTCAGGAAACTGGTTCGAGTAACCGGTTCGATCAATGGCCCCACGTTGGCAACCACGGCGCATCGCCCGCTTTCGAAAAGCGAGCGCAATGGTGCCGCCGCTGGATGTAGGGCGTACTGGCGACCATTCGACTGTGCCGTGAGCGGGTTTAGCGCCGTGCCGGTCAGGCTCGACAGTGGCAGTGCCAAGCCGGGACGAGCGTCTTTACAGGCGGCGTATCCGGCGCCGTCCGAGACCACCAGAATCTGGCTAAACGCATAAGCCACGCGCTGACGCAGTTGGTCGGGCCCGGTGATGGCGTTGCAAAACCAGGCCTCCATCCGCGCGTTCTGGTAAACCGGCTCAGGAATGGCGGCGACGAAATCGAGATAGGGCACTTGCAGCGAGGGCGTCAGATTGAATTGCTCGTCGAGCCAGGCGCGGTAGCCGATCTGAAGCAACCTGCCGATGTCGGCCATGGTCGGGCCAAACGTCGCCTGGGCCAGAAACCGCGCCGCTTCGGCGTCCGTTTGTGGCGCATAAGTCTCAAAGCCGCTGGCGAAAATGTACTCGGTCTGCGCGGCAACTTCGGCCTGAACGGGAAGTGCAATGGTCAGGCCGAGCAGTGCGATTGCGGCGCAGCGGCGGAGTCGAAGCATCCGGCGTAAGGCGGCCATTGGCAGGTTGGTCCTGAGTGTGAAACAGCGCGATGGTGTGGAAGTTATCCAGTCGTGCATATGCAAGACAAGGACGGGGTAGACACTTCGGACGGCTTGCACCACCCGGATCGACACCTGGCAAGTGCTTGCAGCCTGCGCAGCAAGGACCAGCATGACGCGACCCGTTGCTCGCGCCTCGGAAGTGCCGTCGCAAAGTTCTCGACATTCCAGAGGTGCCCATTGTCGCGATCAGTGCAGCCCAACAGATGTACTCTGCATGCCAACCCGGCCCACACGATGGAGAGTCCATGAAGACGTTGCTGACGATTATGGTGATTGCGGTCGCGCTGGGCGCATGTTCGAGCCCGCCGCAGGAGCCAGCGGTGGTTCAAATGACGCCGGCTGAAAAAGCCGCCGCGGTTGAGGCTGCTGAGGCGGCTCCAGCGCTTGATTCAGCACAGCTGGATGAGGTGAAGCGGACACTGCAGTCCGAGGGAAAGGCCTGCGCCCAAATCGTCGACACTCATCCGCGCGAAGCGGAGAACAAGCTCGACATCATCTGCATCGAAACCGCAGGCGGCACGCAACGCGTCACGCACACGATCGACCTCGGGGCGATCTGACAGCGCTGGTCTGATGGCGCATTCCGTCGCTCAAACGCGGGAATTTCTTGAAAGGTCGACTTCGACCGATATTTGCCCGCGCCGCCAAGGGCAACGGCATCCATGCGCTACCCGACTCAGTCGAGATCAGCGTTTCGGCGGCACATTCTCTGGCGGATTTCGCGCGCGGTTGAACGGTGCAAACCCGAACCGATGCAGCAGTTCCAGCCGCTCGCGAGCGGCTTCGGGCTGGTCGAAATAGATGGCGCGCAATACCTTTTCATCAACATTGGGCCAGGTGTTCGCAATGGTATTGACGGTGGCGACACCGCGTTCATGCGTGATCGCGGCCTTGCGGATCAGGTGCAGTGCATTGGCCACCAGCAGCACGGCGCAGATGCCCATCAATCCGCTGTAGATCCGGCGACGAAATGGCGTCACGTGCGGCAAGGCCTTCAGCAGCAATCCGTACCAGCCCAGCCAGAACAGGGCAGAAAAGCTGATGTAACGCTGCGCGAAGGCTTGGTCAGCACCGAACGGACCCACCCGGACAACGGCCGTGATCAGGGCTGTGCCGATGCCGAAAAGCAGAAAGCCCAGCCATGCCGAGCCGCGTTGATTGCGTGCCAGTTTCAGCCACGCATCCAGCGCCGAAACAATGGCGACCAAGGCGAGCCACGGTGCCAGGTCGGTCGCGAATCGCGCAATGCCCGAACCGATGAAGTTCAGGGTGTAGTGGCAGATTTCGAACAAGGTGATCGAGTGGGGATCAGCGGTTGATCCGATGCCTTGCAGGTAGGGCAGCGTGGCCAGCAGACCCAAGATCAGCCACGGCAGCGACCATGCCGCTTTGCGCGGCCAACGCATGTCTGTGCGTAGCGCGATCAGAAACAAGGCGATCGGTAGCAGCACGATGCTGGCGCCGAAACTCAAACCAGCGATGACGGCAGCGGTCAGCGCGCCGATCATCCGCGTGGTGCTGGTCGAGGCCGCACTCAGCAAGGCGATGGCCGCGACGGCACCGAGCAAACAGCTGAAAATCTGGACCTGCCAGCCCCATTGCAGGTTGGACAGGTGGCCCGGGTAAAGCGCCAGTAATACCAGCACCAACCACGGCGAGCGAGCTCCATGGATGGGCATCTCGCGCAGGGCGACGCGGATGACGATGACCGCGGTCGCCACCATCGCCAACCAACTCGCCACGCCATCCGGCCAGGTCGATCCGTTCCCCAAGCTAACCGTCGCCAACATCGACAGGTAAGGGATGGTGAGCACATGCGCACCGTTGTACGGCGCGAGCAAGGTAGCGGCGTCCAGTTCACCACTCTGCCAGCGCTGGTATATCAAGACGAAGTCCAACTGATCCCACAGCATCATCGGCAACTGCCATGACACCGTCGCGGCCAGCATCAACGCGGCAGCGAATGCGAAAGTGGGCCAGACCAAGCGTGGTGGTTGGATAATGGGGTTCACGGCACTCGTTGACGGATACAGCGGGTAGTGGACGGCCTTTCGGCGCTGACGCGTTCAGCCCATGTCCGAATTCTGCGCCAGCGCCACGCCACCGCGCTCGCGCTGTTTGACTTCGTACAAGGCAGCGTCTGCTTGAGCCAGCCAGGCATCGGGAGACGTTAGGGACGCATCAAACAGGGAAAGCCCCGTACTCCAGCTCAGCGGTACTGCTGAATTTTCAGACAGCGCCGTGGCCCGAATTCGGTTCTTTACGCGGTCGAGGAACGCGCGTGCCGCGGGTTCGTCAGCCTGATCCAGCAACACGGCAAACTCGTCGCCGCCGTATCGGGCCGCAATGTCCGCTTCCCGGATTTCGGCATTCAACGCGTGACCCATTGCTCGTAAAACGTCATCTCCCGCTGCATGCCCGCTCTCGTCGTTGATCTGCTTGAAATGGTCCAGATCGAGGAACACTAGCGCCGCTCCCGCCTTTCTGCGGCCCGGCTGCAAGGCTGCGAATTTCTCGCCTAGAGCAGACTCGAATGCACCACGGTTCTTCAATCCCGAGAGCGCATCGGTCTGGGACAGCACGTGCAGCGCATCGCGACTTTTCTGCAGGTCATTCGCCATACGCCACATGGTCCACGCGAATGCAGTCAGGTACAGGACCACGAGCAGCATGGTCGCCGATTGCACCAACAGGCTGGAGGCCGGCCGAAACTCGAATGGCAGAAATATGGCCCCCACCAGGAGTCCCGCCAATGTGCCGATACCGCCTTTCGCCAATAGCCGAGTGCCGCCCACCGACAAATTGTTCATTGCGGTCAGCGTGATCCCGATCGCGGTGGGAACGATGCTGAAGCCGATGGCATAGAGTGCAAAGCTGGTCAGCGCTGCATCGATCATCAGGTTGGTTTTCTCTGCTCGGCCTGACTTTTTTGCTCGGGAGGAATGCAGGTATGCGAGATGCGGCCAAGCGAAACCTCCGATGAAGGTAATCATCCAAACCCAATCGGGCTGGGCTTGATCACGCAGCGCAGCGCCAATCAAAAGTGCGCCCAAGCCCAGGCCCAGCACGCGCGGAAGGTAGATCTGTTTCGGAAGCCGTGCCGCGTTGAGCATGCGAGCGGACGAGGATCTGGAATTCATGGTCTTTGCAAATCTCGATGGTTCGACCGCCTGCAGGGGCAGCGCGAAGACGTGTTGGTAGCGCGCAAAGCCCGGCTGATTCGGCGGAGCTCTACCGCGAACTCGGGGGCACAGCGAGTGGAACGGGCCGTCGTGTCTAGCGACAACACGTCATCGTGGCAGCGACCGACAGCGAACCACAGCCTAGCAGAGGCCCGCACATCGATCGGAGGCTTGCGTCAAAGACTGCGACTCCCACGAATTCGAGGGGAGCGGTCTAATCTTCCGGGTTCGGTCGAATCAGGGCTGATGCAGCACCGGAAGATCGGCGAGGAGTTCGTGGTTGAATCGGAACCCGATCTGGAAAACCGGCTCAAGGCCTGACGCGCGGTAAGTGAACCTGA
>JBATAQ010000249.1:0-2943 GCA_049661925.1 Dokdonella sp. | reverse complement strand
AACAACCAGCCGTTGAGCAACAGGTCCATGCTGCGATCAGGCGTCCGCACCTGTACGGTGCCGAGGATGTCGTTCCACTGGCTGGTCGCTTCGGCATAGACCGCATCAAGATCGGCCTTGCGATAGCCCTCGACCAGGTCGCGCGCAGCCTCGTCGCTGTCGGTGTCTCCGAGCAGGAGGACGATTTCCCGTTCCTCGTCAGCAGCAAGTTCGATAGTCGTTTGCAGCGCGCCGCAGGGGTCCAGGCCGGTGCCGACGTTTCCAGAAAGTGCTGCGTCACTCAACAGCGCAAGCGGAGTGACGACCGAACCGTGGCGTCCAAGGAATTCGCGACGGTCGCCGCTATGCGAGGTCTGCTCGCCGCGAAAATCGATGAAGGCGACGCGCCCGGCAAAATCTTCGCGCCAGCGATTGCTCGCGAACAGCGCACCGGTTTGCGCATTGATCTCGGTACTGACAAATGGCTGCGGCTGCGAGCCATTGCTGCCGAGCGCCCAATGCACGAATGCGGTCACGGACAAACGCCGCGATCGCCCGGAACGATTACGCAACGCAAGGCGCGAAATCCTGATGTTGTCTGCAATGGGTATGTATTCCAGAAGGTCCAGTTCGATGCCGTGCACGTTTCGCTGGAAACGACTGTAACCCTGGCCATGGCGCGCTACGAAGTCGCCCGTGCTGGTGTCGCCGGGCAAGGCGGTGGCAGTCAGGATGGCGCCGTCGTCTCGATCGCGGATATACAGAATCTGATTGGGCGGATCGATTACCGGATCGTTGGCCCATGGCGTCAGCGTGTTTTTCTGGCTGTTGATGGCCCAGCAATAGCCGCTTCCAGCTTCCGTCGCGGTAAAGCCGAATTCCGGGTTGGCGATGACGTTGAGCCACGGCATCGGCGGTCGCACGCCGTCACGGACGATGGTCACGAATTCGCGGCCATCGCGATCATAGCCGCCGTAACCGTTGTAACGTTCCAGCGCGTTCTCGAGCGGTCGCGATTCCACTTGCGAAGTCACCACCGACGGCGACTCGACCGATGCCAGCTCGCCGACTGGCTCCTGTCGACCGAAACCTGAAGCCGTCGAATACTTCGCGTCAATCGGCAAGTCGACGACTTGATCTGCAAGGCTTCCTTTCGACTGATCGAGCACGATGCGGGCGACGCTGTGCAAGCCATCGCGAAGCTCGTCCGAGAATTCGCCTGCCGTCAGGACAAACCAGTGCGGCTTGTCGTCGGAAGTCTGCTGCGCCTTGTCGTCTTCGACACGCTGTTTCAATGCGTCGTGTAGCCAGCCACCACGGTCGATCATGACCACATCGGCCGTCAAGCCCTTGCCCAACCAGAATTGTTGAGCCTTGAGCACGTCGTCAACCAAGGCCAGTCCATCCTTGTCATTGACATTTACCAGCACGATCGGGTTGTCGCCGGAAATGCCACCGACCCACAATGTTGGCCCACCTCCCCTACCTGAAAGGATCTGATCCGCGTTCGCACGCAAACTTGTATCGCTGTAGTAGAGCGCGTTGGACATGCGTTGGAACGTTGCGGCCTGGACTGCATCGATTCCGCGTCGCTTGAGTGCCTCGCCATCGCGCTTTCTGGCGGCGTCAAGAAGCCGAGCAAAGTCGATGTCATGGCGTCGCTGTTCGACAAGGGCCATCACTTCATCGCGCGTTTCGGCGACGACGGTCACCAGCAAGACACTTACGCTCTCGCCTGCGGCCACGCGCACGCGCTGGCGCAAGCTGAAAATTGGATCGAGCACGGTTCCAACCGTGCCGCTGAGCGACGCGTTGTCGGCCAATGCCGCCGGTGATCGCAACGTGCCGCCGCGACCAATGAAGCGAGCCCGATCAGTTTCAAATTCCAGTTCGCCGTCACCGTCGGTCGCGCTGTCGACGACATCCAGCCATTGCGCCACGCAGATACGTTGTTCGCTCAGCGTGCGCGGACGGCGCGACGCCAGCAAAACCTGATGCTTTTCGTCGAATTCGGTTTGAACGAAAATTTTGGAGAACGCTGGATGCGAGGCGTCGTTGCTCGCAGGCGCAAGAACCAGTTCTGCGTAGGTGGTCAGCTCGATTTCGCGATCATCCTCGCCTTGGTTCTCCAGCGTGACCCGTCGAAACTCGACGCCGCCTACGTCAACGATCACGTCCAGCGTGGTGACGATCTCGCCATCGCGCCGTTCGATGCAAGCCGCGCCCTCTTCAAACGTCAACGCATAGTCATCTGGCGTAACTGCCAGCGGTTGAAAACCTGCCGACCATGCGGTGCCCGATTCCACATCGCGCAGATACACGTAGCTACCAAGGTCGTCGCAAGTCACGTCCTCGCGCCAGCGGGTAATGGCGCAATCCTTCCATTGACTGAAGCCCGATCCAGCCGCAGTGAGCAACACGCTGTAGTCGCCACTCGCGAGCAGGTGGCTGCGCGGGATGGATGTTTGATAGGGGAATGCCGTGGACATGAGTTCAGTTCCTTGCAGTATCCGCCATGGTAGGCCATCGCTTGAAACGAGCCATGACCGGATTGCGGTTCAGCGTTCGCAATTTAGACTCGCTCGATCTTGCGTACTCCCTACACCAGCACGTCGAAGGCCGCTCCAAATGGCGCTGACGCTACCAGTGACGATGCATTGCTCGATGCCTTGCAACGATCAGCATTCGACTATTTCCTTGAGCAATACAGCCCCCACAACGGACTGATCGCCGATACCTCGAAAGGAGGCTCTCCGGTCAGCATCGCTGTGGTCGGCTTGGCTTTGTCGAGTTATCCGATCGCTGTCGAGCGTGGCTGGATTACCCGTGAGGATGCCGTCGAGCGCAGCCTGGCTGCCCTGCGCTTTTTCAAGGGAAGCGATCAAAGCGGCAAGACCGACTCGACCGGTTACAAGGGCTTCTATTTCCACTTTCTCGACCAGACATCCGGCAAGCGCGTCTGGC
>JBATAQ010000248.1:0-1709 GCA_049661925.1 Dokdonella sp. | reverse complement strand
CCTGCGCCGATTCGGCGACATGCAGCATCAACTCGGTCGCGTGATGACGGTCGCCGAGCGCCACGATGTCACCGCATCTGCAACGGCGGAAGTGATTCGTCCCAGCCTGTTCGGCCTTGGCATCATCACGGCGGTGTATCTGCCGATCTTCGCGCTGACCGGCATCGAAGGAAAGATGTTCCATCCGATGGCGATCACCGTCGTGCTCGCTCTCGGCGGCGCGATGGTTTTGTCGCTCACGTTTGTTCCAGCGGCCGTGGCGATCTTTCTTGGAGGCCGCGTCGACGAGAAGGAAAATCGTTTCATCCGATGGGCCAAACGAGGCTACAAGCCTCTGCTGTCCTGGTCGCTACGGCACGGCGGTTGGGTGCTGGGCGGCGCCTTGGTTCTGATGATCGGCGGCGGCTGGCTGGCAACGCGACTGGGCAGCGAGTTCATTCCCAATCTCGACGAAGGCGACATCGCCATGCACGCCTTGCGCATCCCTGGCACAAGCCTTGAGCAAGCGGTCGCGATGCAGGTGACGCTGGAAGCGCGCATCAAGAAATTCCCGGAAGTGGATCGCGTGTTCGGAAAATTGGGTACCGCGGAAGTCGCGACCGATCCGATGCCGCCATCGGTTGCCGACACGTTCCTGATGATGAAGCCGCGTTCCGAATGGCCCGATCCACGCAAGCCGCGTGACGAGCTGGTCGCCGAGATCGAGACCGCCGTCAAGAAGCTGCCGGGCAACAACTACGAATTCACCCAGCCGATCCAGATGCGCATGAACGAGTTGATCTCCGGCGTGCGCGCCGATGTCGCGATCAAGGTGTTCGGCGACGACCTCGACACCCTGGTCGAGGTCGGTGAACGTATCGAGAAAGTCGCGAAATCGATTCCCGGTGCTGCCGACGTGAAACTCGAACAGTCGACCGGTTTGCCGATGTTGACCATCACGCCCGACCGCAACGCGCTCGTTCTTTACGGATTGAATCCTGGTGTCGTCCAGGACACCGTCGCGACAGCAGTCGGCGGCACCGTGGCCGGCCAGTTGTTCGAAGGCGACCGTCGTTTCGACATCGTCGTGCGATTACCCGAGCGACTGCGACAGGATCCGGCCGCATTGGCTGACCTGCCAATCCCGCTCGGCGGCACCAAGAACGTCGACGAATCCAGCAGCCGCGGCAGTTTCGGCGCCGACACGCCGCGCACTGTGCCGCTGCGTGAAGTGGCCAGCATCGACAACGTCACCGGCCCTAACCAGATCAATCGCGAGAACGGCAAGCGTCGCGTCGTGGTCACCGCGAATGTGCGCGGTCGCGACCTCGGCAGCTTCGTCGGCGAACTCCAGCAGAGCATCGCCAGCAAGGTGAAAGTGCCGACCGGTTACTGGGTCGACTACGGCGGCACGTTCGAGCAGCTCATCTCGGCCAGCCAGCGTCTGGCCATCGTCGTGCCGGTTACGTTGGTGCTGATCTTCGGACTGCTGTTCATGGCGTTCGGGTCGGCAAGGGATGCCCTCATCGTCTTCAGCGGTGTACCGCTGGCGCTCACGGGCGGTGTCGCCGCACTCGCCTTGCGCGGCATCCCATTGTCGATATCGGCCGGTGTCGGTTTCATCGCCTTGTCCGGCGTCGCGGTACTCAATGGCCTGGTGATGATCGCCTTCATCAACAAGCTGCTCGAACAAGGCGCAACCTTGCATGACGCCGTCGTCGATGGCGCGA
>JBATAQ010000247.1:0-5478 GCA_049661925.1 Dokdonella sp. | reverse complement strand
AAGGGCCCGACCCTTATCCCCGAATTCTCTCCCGGCGGGAGAAGGGAGAACAGCACACCGCAGGCGAAATGGAGAGGGACGCGTCACGCCAGACGCGCCTCGCGCCGCGACGCGCGGCGCTCGGATGCCAGCTTGAGGCGATCGGAAAATCTCTCCATGTAGAGGTAGAGAACCGGCGTGGTGTAGAGCGTGATCAGCTGCGAAAGCAGCAAGCCACCGACAATCGACACGCCCAGCGGACGCCGCAATTCCGAACCGATGCCAGTCCCAAGCGCCAGCGGCAGCGCACCAAACAAGGCAGCCGCTGTCGTCATCAAGATCGGTCGAAAACGCAGCAAGGCCGCACGACGAATCGCGGTCTGCGCATCGACGCCTTCGCGCTGCGCGTCGATGGCGAAGTCGATCATCATGATTGCGTTTTTCTTGACGATGCCGATCAACAGAATGATGCCGATGATGCCGTCGATCGACAGGCTGAAGCCAAACAGGGTCAACGCGAGCAGGGCGCCTACGCCGGCGGGTGGCAAGGTGGAAATGATCGTGATCGGGTGAATGTAACTTTCGTAGAGCACGCCGAGCACGATATAGATCACGACCAGCGAAGCGAGGATCAGCAGCACTTCCTCGATCATCGAAGAAGAAAACTCCGCCGCCTTGCCGATGAAGTTGCCGCGAATCTGGGTGGGCATCTGCACGCTTTGCTGGACTTCTTCGATGGCGTCAAATGCAGCGGAAAGCGAATAGCCCGGTGCGAGGTTGAACGAGATTGTCACTGCCGGAAGCTGGTTTTGATGGCTGATCACCAAAGGTGCGTTGACCACGTTCGCGGTCACCAATGACGCAAGTGGAATGCTGCCGCCGCTCGCCAATGCGATGCCGGTGTTGCCTTGCGAGCCGATGCCGCTAGGCGTCGCCGAATTGCTGGAGGTGACCTGACCGAGCGTGGTGGCGTTGCTTCCAATCAGCGCGCCGCTGCTGCTGCCGCGCACGGTCAAACGATTAAGCAGATCGGATTGGGTGCGAAACGCCGGATCGACTTCAAGCACCACACGGTACTGGTTCAACGGCGTGAAGATAGTCGAAATCTGGCGCTGCCCGTACGCCGAATACAGCGTGTCATCGATGCTCTGGATCGGCACGCCGAGTCGGCTGGCCTGGTCGCGATCAATTTTCAGATCCAGTTGCAGGCCGCTGGCAGCGAGGTTGTTATCGACGTCGGCGAGTTCGGGGCGCTGCTGCAAGGCAGCCGTGAGTTTGTTCGCGAATGCGTGCAGCTCCTCGCTGTTTACGTCGGTCAGCGCGTACTGGTACTCGGTCGGCGCAACGCGGTTGTCCAAGGCGATGTCCTGCACCGGTTTCAGGAACAGGGCGACGCCCGGAATGTTGGCGGTACTGCGTTGCAATCGCGGAAGCAGATCGGCGAGTCCTTCGCGTTCGGCGAGCGGTTTCAACACGATCGATAACTGGCCCTGGTTCAGTGTCGGGTTGATCGAGCCAGCACCGACGAAAGCCGCAACACCGGCAACGGCGGGATCAGCGCGTAGCGCTTCGGCGACGCGAACGGTGCGTTCAAGCATGGCCGGGAACGCAATGGTGTCATCGGCCGCGACCACGCCGGTGATCATGCCAGTGTCCTGGTCGGGTAGCAGACCTTTCGGCATCGCGATGAACAACACCACGGTCAGCGCGACGGTCGCGGTGAGCACCAGCATGGTCAGCACGCGATGCGCGAGTACCCAGTCGAGACTGCGACCGTAGCCATCAACCAGCCGATCCCACCAGGTCTGCTTGCCACCGGCGTCATGATGTTCTTCCGGCGCGTTTTCGCGACTCAGCAGATACGCGCACATCATTGGTGTCAGGGTCAGCGAGATCACCATCGACAGCGCGACGGCGATCGACAACACGATCGCAAATTCCTTGAACAAGCGGCCGGTAACGCCCGGCATCAGCAGCAGCGGCAGGAATACAGCGATCAACGAAACCGTCAACGACAACACGGTGAAGCCGATCTCGCGCGCACCACGTTCGGCAGCCTCCTTGGGCGCAACGCCTTTTTCCAGATAGCGCACGATGTTCTCGATCATCACGATCGCGTCATCGACAACAAAACCCGTTGCAACGGTCAACGCCATCAACGACAGGTTGTCGAGCGAGAAGCTGGCCGCTGCCATCACCGCGAAGGTGCCGAGGATCGACAACGGCACCGCGACGCTGGGAATGATGGTGGCCCACAAGCGACGCAGGAACACGAAGATCACCGCGACGACCAGACAGATGGTCAGCATCAAGGTGAACTCGACATCTTCGACCGAGGCGCGAATCGTCACCGTGCGATCCGAAAACACATCGAGATTCACGCCAACCGGCAACAACGCGCGCAACTCGGGCAGCAACTTCTTGATGTCGTCGACGGTCTTGACGATGTTCGCGCCAGGCTGGCGACGGATGTCGAGCAGCACCGCCGGTTTGCCATTGGCCCATGCCGCGAGCTGGTCGTTCTCGACACCATCGATCACCTTGGCAACATCGCCGAGGCGCACCGCTGCGTTGTTCTTGTAGCTGATGACGACGTTGCGATATTGCTCGGCGTCGGAAATCTGATCGTTGGCGGCAATCGAGAACGACTGCGCCGCGCCGTTGATGCTGCCCTTGGGACCATTGACGTTGGCTTGCGTCAGCGATGCACGCACGTCTTCGATGGTCAGTCCCTGGTTCGCAATGGCAGCCGGATCGACCTGCACGCGTACCGCCGGCCGCACGTTGCCGGCAATGCTGACCAGTCCAACGCCACTGACTTGCGAAAGCTTCTGCGCAAGGATCGAATCGGCGTAGTTGTTGACCTCGCGCAACGGCAGCGACGGCGAACTGAGCATCAAGGTGATGATCGGCGCATCCGCCGGATTGACCTTGTTGTAAACCGGCGGAAACGGCAGATTGCCTGGCAAGGTGCCGCGTCCGGCATTGATCGCCGACTGCACATCCTGCGCGGCGGCGTCGATATCGCGCGCGCTGTCGAACGTAAGCAGGATCGTCGACAGTCCGGCCGACGAATCCGAAGTCATCATCTTGAGGCCGGAAATCTGGCCGAACTGACGCTCCAGCGGCGTCGTCACCAGCGCCGCCATCGTGGTCGGGCTGGTGCCGGGATATTGCGTGGTGACCTGGATCGATGGCGCGTCGATGTCGGGCAGGGCCGACACCGGCAACTGCTGATAGCCGAGCACGCCAAGCAACAACAAGGCCGCCATCAAAAGCGATGTCGCGATCGGGCGGCGAATGAACAGTGTGGAGAACCCCATGCGCGTGCCTGCTTATCGCGGACGACGACCGCGATCTGTGCCCTTTTCGTCGCTGGGCGACACCACCGCTTCCGCGACTTCGCCCGGTGCCATCGCTTTCACGGCGAGGCCCGACTTCAAGCGAAACTGGCCTTCGGTAACCACCTTGTCGCCGGCTTTCAAGCCCTCGGTCACGACGACGCCTCCGTCCTCCGCCTGGCCTGCAGTCTTCACCGGTTGCATCGTCACCTTGCCGTCCGCGACCAGCCAGGCGAACTCGCCATCGGGCCCCTGGCTCACTGCCGGCCCTGGTACAACCAAGCCGCCTTTCACGGTGCGCACCTTCAAGCGCACGTTGACGAATTCACCCGGCCACAACTTGCGGTCGTCGTTCGCGAATTGCGCTTTCAGCTTGAACGTCGCCGTGGTGCTGTCGATGCTGTTGTCGATCACCTTGAGTTCGCCCGATGCAAGCGGTGTCGAGTCGGTGCGCGACATCGCCTGCACGGTAAGCGGCGTCGCATCGGCTTCGCGCACCTTGGACATGTCCTGCTGCGGCAGGGTGAAAATCACGTTGACCGGTTGCACCTGAGTCAAGACCACGATGGCGCTGCCGTTAGCCTGCACAAGGTTACCGACGTCGACCTGACGAATGCCGGCCAGCCCGTCGATGGGCGCGACGATGCGTGTGTAGCCAAGCTGGGTGCGCGCGTTGCTGATCGCCGCATCGTCGCCAGCGAGCAATGCTTCTTGCTGGTTGACGCTCTGACGCTGGTTTTCGAGATCCTGAGCCGACACGAATTTCTTCTCGATCAGTTCGTCATAGCGTTTCAGGGTGCTGCGCGCGGCGGCCAGCAAAGCGGAATCCTGCTTCTTCTTGGCCAACGCCTGGTCCAGCGCGGATTGGTACGTGCGTGGATCGATCTCGGCGATAAGGTCGCCTTTTTTTACCTCGCCACCTTCAGTGAAATGCACGGCCTTCAATTGCCCGCTCACCTGGGCGCTGATCGTCACCGTGTTCAACGCCGACACCGTGCCGAGTGCGGTCAGAAATACCGGCACGTCGCGCGTCTGCACCTCGACCGCCGTTACCGGAATTGGCTCAGCATCGCTTTTCGCGCGCATCGCGGCTGCGCCTTCGCCGGCACTTTTCTGCGCGACCACTCGCCAGGCAACGATGCCGATGACGGCAGCAAGCACGACGAGCACGATCAATTGTTTTCGCGACATGGAGAATTCCGTAGACAGTTGCGACCGGTCAGCGTCGATTCGACGACGAATGATTACCGACAGGTTGGTCCGCGTCATGGGACAAACGGCAAGGTATCGTCAGCGAAGCCCAGTAGTCTGTCCATTTATGGCCGAAAGAGTGCGCTGTCTCGGCGTTCTTTACAGCATTTTTCGTGCGATGCGGCGACGGCATGGCCTTTCGTGTCACATCGGCGCACTGCTAGTCTGGCCGCTTCGAACGCAAGGCAACCCGATGAATCTCCGCGCCTACAAAGGAATTTCCCCACGCATCGCCGACAGCGTCTATGTCGATCCGGCCGCCGTTGTCATCGGCGATGTCGAGATCGGCGAGGACTCGTCGATCTGGCCATGTACGGTCGTTCGGGGCGATGTCCATCGCATCCGCATCGGCGCGCGTACCAATGTGCAGGACGGCAGCATTCTGCACGTGGCCCACGAAGGCCCGTACTCACCCGGCTATCCGCTGCTGATCGGTGACGACGTCACCATCGGCCACGCCGCCATTGTCCACGCCTGCATCGTTGGCGACGCCTGCCTGATCGGCATGAATGCCACCATCCTCGACGGTGCCGTAATCGGCAAACACAGCCTGATCGGCGCCGGCGCTACCGTCAGCCCCGGCAAACACGTCGGTGACGGCGAACTCTGGATCGGCAGCCCCGCCCGCTTCGCCCGAAAACTGAGCGACGACGAAATCGAACGCCTCTACTACTCGGCACGCCAATACGTCCAACTCAAGAACGATTATCTGGCGCAATAATTCCCCACTTTTTCTGAGCTGCGCTCGGCTTTTCGCCTGCGACGCTAGACGGACCAGTGTGGCGTAGCCGCTAAAAAAGTGCGGTCGCAGCGCATCGCGAAATCAGTCGGGCTCCGGGATCCCAAAAAATTCTCGCGCGTTTCGCGTCGTGATGTCGGCGACGTATTCCGCGCTCTCGCCGCGCGC
>JBATAQ010000246.1:0-7751 GCA_049661925.1 Dokdonella sp. | reverse complement strand
TCCAGTGTGTCCGCGTCTGCGGCAGTCTTGTCGGTGCGCCAACGCAGGATGCGCGGAAAGCGAACCGCGACCCCTGACTTGTGCCGCGCCGACACGTTGATCGCCTCGAATGCCAACTCGAACACTTGCATGGGCTGCACGGATCGAACCGGTCCGAATCGTTCCAGAGTATGACTGCGAATCCAGCGATCCAGTTTCTCGATCTCGATGTCGGTCAATCCCGAATACGCCTTCGCCACCGGAACAAGTTTGTCGTCGTCCCAGACCGCAAACGTGTAGTCCGTGTAGAGCGTCGAGCGGCGACCGTGGCCGGCTTGCGCGTAAATGAGCACGGCGTCGAGCGTGTACGGATCGACCTTCCATTTCCACCAGTCGCCACGACGGCGGCCAGTTTGGTAGTGGGACGACAATCGCTTCAGCATCAGTCCTTCGACGCCGCGAGCGCGGGATTCGTCACGCAGCGCTGCCAGCGCGTTCCAGTCGTCCGCAACGATTGCTTCGGAGAGCTTCAATGAGGAATCGCTCGGCAGTGTCTGAAGCAAGTCGCCGAGTTGGCGGCGGCGCTCGGCCAATGGCGTCGTCCGCAGATCAACGCCATCGCGTTCGAGCAAGTCGTAGGCGCGGAAAACCACGGGGCAATCGATCAGCAGTTTGCGGCCGGGTTTCAATTTTCCGATCCGCTTTTGCAGCGCGGTGAACGGCAACGGTGTGCCGTCGCCCCAAGCGAGTATTTCGCCATCGAGCGCGACTCCGTCCGGAAGATCGAGCGCAGCCGACTCCAGCTCCGGAAAGCGACCGTCCAGTCGTTCTTCGCCACGCGACCACAGTTGCACGGCGTCGCGTCGACGCAGCAACTGCGCGCGAATGCCATCCCACTTCCATTCGGCGATCCAGTCCTCGTGCGGGCCGAGCGCTTCAGCGGGCTGCTCCAGCGGTGACGCCAGGAAAAAAGGGTAGGGCTGCTCGATCTGCGCGCTCGCATCCGGATCGATCAGCGCCGCGAAACCCGCCGACGTTGGTTTCCAGTCGCCACCCAGTCGATGCGCAATCTGAGCCGTTTCGATACCACTGATTTTCGACAGCGCCTGTACCACCAGTCGCTGCGAAACGCCGACGCGCAAGCTGCCAGTCAGCAATTTGATCATCACAAAGCGTTCGCCGTGCGGCAGGCTTCGCCACCACGCCAGCAACTGCGCCCCACGTTCTTCTTCGCTTAGTTTCGGGAGAGGAGCAAGGCGCTGCTCGATCCACTCATGCAACGGGACGTCCTCGGCGATGTCAGTCACCGCCGGCAGCAACAGGTCGATGGTTTCGGCGAGGTCGCCGACATGCGAATAGCTTTCGTCGACCAGCCATAGCGGATAGCCGCTGGCGTGAGCGGCGAGCGCACGCAACTCGGATGAACGCGCCAGTCGCTTCAACTTTCGACCGGCCAGCACCTGCACTGACCAAGCTGCATCCGCAGGCGGGACCGCCGAGAAGTACGATGCCATCGCATCAACTTTTGCCGAAGTTGACGTCGTCGAATCCAGCGCAGCGTAGAGTTCAGCAAAAGCACGCATCAGTCGTCGCCACCGAATTCGGTGTGCAGCGGTTCGGCGTCGAAGCCCTGTTCGCAGAGGTAAGCGACCAGTGCATCGGTGTTGCCGTGCGTCGGCAGGATTCGCTTTGCGCCAGTCGCACGAACGGTGTCGATCAGCGCGGGCCAATCGGCATGGTCGGAAACGACGAAGCCGCGATCCCAACCACGACGGCGACGATTGCCGCGCACCTGCATCCAGCCCGAAGCGAATCCCAGTGATGAATTGCCGAAACGCCGAATCCACGGCGACCCTGCCGCCGACGGTGGTGCGATGATCAGTTCGCCTGCGAAGTCGCGACTTTTTGCCGAATCCATTACCGGCTCGCCAGGCAGCATCGCGATACCTGCCTCGCGATAGCGCTCGGTCAGTCGCAACATCGCCCCGTGCAGAAAGACGGTTCGGTCTGTGTAGCGAGCCAGTTCGGCCATCACGCGCTGCGCCTTGCCGAGCGCGTAGCAGCACAGCACCGCAGTCTGGTTGTTCGCGCGGCAGGAGTTCCACCAAGCCAGAATCTGTTGAGCAACATCACTTATCGGCGGCCAGCGATAGACCGGCAGTCCGAAAGTCGCCTCGGTCACGAACACGTCGCAGGGCACGACTTCAAACGGTAAACAGGTTGGATCGAGGGCACGCTTGTAGTCACCGGAAACGACGCAGACGCGACCATCCACTTCGATACGAACCTGCGATGAGCCGAGAATGTGCCCGGCCGGATGCAAGGAGACGATGGCGTCGTTGATCGAGATCTTCTCGCCGTAGTCCAGTGCCTGGATCGTTGCCAATTCGCCAATGCGCTCGGTGAGTATGTCGAATCCGACGGCGGCTGCACGATAGTTCGCCGATCCGCTGCGCGCATGGTCGCCATGAGCGTGAGTGATGATCGCGTCGGCGACCGGTCGCCACGGATCGACATGGAAGCGGCCGGCAGGACAGTACAGCCCATCCGGTCGTAATTCGATAAGGTCTGACGCTCTCACTCAGGGTCCCGGCGAAGTCAGGTCAAGGTCACTTGGACTGCTTGTCGGTGTACGACGACTTGTCACCACGTGGCATCGCTGCTTTCCGCTGGTTCGGGAACTTGCAGCGTGCTGCAAAAGGCTGGAATCAATGCTGAGCAAATAGCGTGAGAGACAATCCGCCGCGCCTTGAACGACGCGGCGGGCGAAGCTTCATCAAGTCTTGCGTAGTAGCACAACCGCCAGAACGATCAACAACAACAGGCCCAAACCACTGGGACCGTAACCCCATCCACTGCTGTAACCCCAGGTCGGCAACGCACCGAGTACGAGCAACAACAGCAGGACAAGAACGATGATGCGCATGGTCTCAACTCCCAAACCCCGGATCGGAGCTTGACCATACCGCAATACGGGCGCGTGGCTGCTGAGCGTGCCAAGAAATCGACTGATCGGTTTAGCGACAATTCAAGCTACAAAATCCTCACTCGCCCGCCGATTTTTCCAGCTCGGCGTAGCGTTTGCGCTGGGAATGTCCAGGCGCAAGGGTATCGACCGCCAGTTTGACGAGTGCCAATTGTTCACGCGCGGCGGACTTGTCCCCGAGATGGAGCAACACTTCAGCCAGTCCGAGTCGTCCGTAGATCATTGCGCGCGACTTCTGCCCGGCACGTTCCGTTTCCAGGCGCACAGCTTCCTCGAAATGTGTTTTCGCCTTCTGGTACTCGCCGAGCCGCAGCTCGACGTTCGCCAGTTGCCCGTAGCGGTCTGGAAGGCTCGCTGTATTCGCCGGCAGGTTCGCCAAACTCGAATCGCGCAGTTTTCGGGTCAGGGTTTTGGCGAGGTCGAGGCGTCCTCTGCGAACCTCGATTTCACCAATGACCGACTGTAAATCAAGCATCGCCTTGCTGTTTGGGTCGGTGTCGAATTCCGAACGCACTGCGGCGGCGATACTGCACTTCGTGCTTGGGTGCGCTGTTCGACGAAATGCTGCCGTTCGCAAGGATCGGTATCGAGCGCGTCGCGCAGTACCTGCAAAGCTTCGCGTTCCGAAAAATTCATCCGCAGGTCCTGGCCGATACTTGATGCTGATCGCGCTTCACGATTCCCAAAACGACGTACCTGCCACCGCAATCGCAAGTGATGTCGACTGATGGCTCGTGTTTTACGCCACAACGACACACCCAAGAACGCAGCGGCGGCAAGATGACTCGATCTCTATTTCTTGTCATTACTCATTCCTCGTATCTGTCCTTCAACGGGGGCGAGGCTCTCAAGATATGGCGCTCCACGCGTACCCATCGCCTTCAGAATGCCAATCGCTTGATCCATGTCGGCAGCCGCCGCTCGTCCATCACCTTGTGCCGCACGCACGCGCGCCCTCGTGCCGTAGGCAACGCCGGCAAACAAGCTGTCGGCGCCGAACGTGTCGCGGCCAATCTGGATTGACGTCTCGGCGAGAGGGAGCGCTTCGGCTACTCGTCCGACTGCAACATAGGCATCCGAGAGATTGCGTCGAGCGGAGAATGCGATCTGCCCTTGCGCGCCGCCCTTTTCAATGCCCATTTGTAGTGCTTCCTGCAGGAGCGGAATGGCATCGACATAGTTTTTTTCGTGGACCATCGCCATCGCCAGATTGTTGAGTGACCCGGCCAACTCGGTGTTCGGGCCGTAAAGTTCACGACGTAGTTTCACGACTTTGGCAAGATCCGATTTCGCTGCGCCGAATCGACCCAGTTTGAAAGCTGCCACCGCGCGGTTGCTGATCGCGGTCAGTGCCGCCGCCGAGCCACCCAGCCCAAGCGATTCGTAGTCCGACAAGCCTTCGCTGGCAACGTCCAGCGCGTCCTCATAGCGACCGGCATTCAAGAACACGGAGGCAAGACTCGTTAGATGAGTGGCGAGTTCGCGGTCTGGGGCGCTGAGAAGTCCACGACGCTCTGCTGCGGCAGACCGCAAGGTTGCAATGGCTTGATCGACCTTATTTGCTGCAAGTTCAATCTGTGCCTGGAAGCCTTTCGCTACATTCATGGTCAGGCGATAGCGCGACGGATCGCGATCCCAATCGGCCTGGGCGAGTGCAAGGAGCTCGCTGGCACGGGCCATATCGCCGTCGCCGAGTTTTACCTGCCCTAATTGAAATCGCGCTTCAGCTCGCGTCTCAATATTCTTTTCGATTCCCGGCCATGCCAGCAGTCGCTCAAGCAGCGGCCTGGCCGCTTCGTTGTCGCCGATATGGACGTACAGTTCACCCAACATCAAGGCAATACGCTGGCCGACTTCCGGCTGGTCCGCGTACTGGGTAAATATCTGCTTGGCACCCGTCTGCAAGATAACTCGCGCAGTTGGATCTTCCACCCCCGGCGTCTCGGTCGCCGCCCCGAACATCAACATCACATAATCACGCACTGCGCGACCGCGCTCGGCCTCCGCGATGGCGGCGTCTCGTTGCGCCTGAGTTTCACGCAACTGCCACGCAATGCCGGCGATGCCTGCAATAAGTACAACTACAGCCATGGTGCCAAGGAACGAAGCGGCACGGTTTCGTTGCACGAACTTGCCGAAGCGATAGCCGACGCCATTGCCCGTCACGCGCACCGGCGCACCGGCCAGCCAGCGCGACAGGTCATCCGCGAATGATTGCGCGGTGGGATAGCGACGTTCGGGTTCCTTGGCCAGCGCCTTGTCGAGGATCCGCGTGAGATCACCACGGACCAGTCGTCGATAGGCGGGTAATCCGATCTTGCGTGTCGAAAGGCGCAACGGTTGCGCAGCGTTGGTCTCGGAATCGTCTGGTCTAGCGATTGCCGCAGCCAGCGGTTGCGGTGGCGACGTTGTCGCGATGTAAGCCGCACTTTCGCGAGCGTGGCGATCAATGACGTACGGCAGCACGCCTGCGATCAATTCGTAAGCCATCACACCGAGTGAATAGACGTCCGCAGGAATGCCAGCAACGGCACCAGAAAATTGCTCCGGCGCGGCGTATTCCGGCGTCATCGCATGATGAGTGCCGACCGTGCTGGGCAGCTCGCTGTCGTCGACTTCGCCGGCAAGGATGCTGGCGACGCCGAAATCGAGCAGTCGCACCGTGCCGGATTCATCGATCAAGACGTTGCCGGGCTTCAGATCGCGATGAACGACCAAGCGGGTGTGGGCGTACTGAACCGCTGCGCAGACATCGAGGAATAGTTGCACGCGAGCACGGATGTTCAGGCGATGTCGATCGCACCACGCCGTGATCGGCTCACCGCGAACAAACTCCAGTGCGAACCACGGGCGACCTGCGTCGTTAACGCCACCATCGATGAAACGGGCAAGGTTCGGATGCGACAGGCGCGCCAGGATGCGCCGCTCGCGCAGGAAGCGTGCGTGGACGTCGTCGAAATCGTAGCCGCGCCGAATCAGCTTGATCGCGACTTCCTGCGAGAAATCAGCACCTTCGCGCAGACCCCGGTAGACGATGCCCATGCCCCCGCGGCCGACGCGCTCGACGACGTGGAATGGCCCCAGACGTTCGCCGATAAGCGCGTCCTCGGAACCACGGCTGTCCGATGATCGGGCGCCGATTTCGCCCGAGTCGCCAAAGGCGTGGCGTTCGTCTTCGAGGTCGGCCCGGCCGATCCGTCCCAGCATCGACTGCACGCGCGCATGTAATTCCGGATCGCCGCTGCAGCGCTGCTCGACAAAGCGCGCGCGGTCAACAGGATCGGTATCCAGGGCATCACGCAAAATCTGCAAGGCCGCGTTTTCGCGATGGTTCATCAGCATTTCCTCGCCAGTGTTCAGCCTGTGATGCAACTTGCTTTCTTGATTTCGTCCTTCCAGCGAACAGCGGTTGGACCAAGCGATGAACTCTCGACGGGAGGATGAGCGAATCGGGCCAGAATTCGAACTCCCCTCCATGGAGAGGTACTACGCAAAATCTTGCTCATTCCGGACATGGATTCGTGTGTTCCGACCATGCGGCACCATCCTGTCGGAGTGCAGAAATCTGAAACTTTCACGGGCGTGGCCGTTTCCCTCTCAGCTCAGCAAGCTCACGCATGAAAGGATGCTGCGCCCCAAGGGTGGACAGTCCGAGCTGTTGGGCGACGCGCGCAGTGGCAGCCGCTGCTTCCGGTTCCCCGGCAGCCAGTTGCGCCTGCATCTTCCAGAGACGGAAGCGCAGCGCGTCGCGGGTTTCCCTCATTTGCTCGCGAACGCCTATCGGAAACCGATGCGCCGCAGCCAGTTCGCTCAGCGCAGCATCAAGTGTGACAACGGCCTCTTGCGGACGATCCTGCGCGCCCAGCAACGCTCCGCGAACGGCGGTTCGCATCGCCGTCGCGTAGCTCGGCTTAGCCACGATGCCGGGGTAGGTTGCAGCGAGAATACTGGACGCACTTTCGACATGCCCGCCCCGAATGAGCGCGTATGCCTGCAAGGAGCGCACATAGGTCGATGTCTCCAGGAAATTCCAAGGGTGCGCCTCGACCGCGCGCGCGCCTTCGTCAAAAAGCGTCGCCGCGTCGTCGAATCGATTCTGCGCCAAGGCAATTTCTCCTCCGATCCAGTCGGTATTCCAGGGCTCCCAACGATAGCGGGAGGCTGGATTATTGTTCGCGGCATGGATTGGTTCGATCAGCGCGTTTGCGCTATCGAGCCGGCCGAGGTCGAAGAAATTGACCGCACGCATGGCGTCGTCGAAATATTTTGGTGCTTCCACGCCCAGCCGCTGCAGCATGGCTTGACCCTCGGCATACGCTGCTTCTGCGCCCTCAAAATCGCCAAGGCCGGAGCGCCTCATCGCGGCTTTGGTCAACGCGTAGACGCGCAGTCGTGAATCGGCGGCCGGAAGATCACGCAGCACCCGCTCGGTTTGCGTGTGCCCGCCGCGGACATCGCGTAGCGTGGCCAACGCCGCAGCGAGCGCGAAGCGTGCCGTCGCAATCCGGTAGTCGCCGGGTGCCAAATTCGGCTCGAGGATGGACAATGCGCGTTTGGCAGTCTCTTTCGCCTCATTGGGGAGGGGGCTCGAATTTTCGAGTTCGGCTTCAGTAGTAAGTGCGCCCGCCAGCAGCAGCGGTGGCACGTTGATCACACTGTTGATCACTTGCGAGAGTTGAGGCAATGCCTGCTGCGCGCGGTCTTTGTTGAGCAGGGCATCGGCCCAGACGCTGGTCAGGCGCAGACGCACCGTGTCGGAACGTGCATCGCTTGCGGGATCGGGACC
>JBATAQ010000245.1:0-2166 GCA_049661925.1 Dokdonella sp. | reverse complement strand
GCGGCAACCGGAGCTGCCTTGCTCGCCTACGGCTACATCGTGCGGGGCGAAATTTACGCCAGTACTGATCTTGTTCCTGCTGCTGAAAGCGACTTGCGCAAAGCGCGTGACATTCTCCGGGACAGTTCGGAAGACGAGACCGATCAACTGGACCGTGCGGAAAGTGAACTTGCCTACGTGTTGAATCGCGCCGGTTCCGCAGCGGATGCGGTTGCCTTGCAAACCTTGGTAGTCGCTCGAGTGCAGAAGCGCAAAGGCGGTAAAAGTTTGGCGTTGGCCAGGCAACAGTTGTTATTTGCCGTGCTCCTCGAAGACATCGTCGATTACGCAAAGGCGGAATCGCAGTATCGGCACGCCATTCCGATACTCACCAAGGCCGAAGGAGCGCTGAATTCGACGGTCTGCGAAGCAGAAAAAAACTTCGCTGGATTGCTGGACCGCCTGAGCAAAAGAGATGAGGCTGCGGAGCGTTTCGAGCGCGCGGTGGACTGCACCATCAAACTGTTTGGAACCTCTTCGCAGCCTTACGCACAAACCCTGTTTTCGCGCGGAATCATGTTGCTGGGTCAGCGTCGGTATGCCGATGCCGAAACCGATTTCCGTGCCACCCTCGCGGTATTCGATGACCCAAGCTCGAGCGCTGCACACTCCCATCGCTACCTCGGGCGAGCCATGCAAGAACAGGGACGCTACACGCAGGCGAGTGAGGAATTCCGGGAAGCGGAGCGCATCTATCGAGCCATCGATACCCCTCGCGACACGCAGCGCTGGCGTGCTCGCGCCGATTACGGCTACGCGATGTTCAAGGCCGGTAACGTCGAGACCGGGCGCGCCGCAGTCGATGTCGCACTGGCAGGGTTGACTGCCGAAATGCCGAGTGGCGACTCCCCCGAGTTACTGCGGCCTTTGCGCGCGCTGGGTGAAATCGCCCGCGAGCAAGGTGAGCTGCCAATCGCATTGCAGGCGCATCGACGCTGGCGCGAACTCGCCGTCAAACTCTACGGATCCCAATCGCGTGACGCCTACCAGTCCGCTCACCAGTTGAGTATTGATCTCGGCATCAAGGGTGATCGAGCCAGTTTGCTCGAAGCAAAAACATTGATTGGCGAAGCACTTGATCGTGCTCGAACCGAAGCCGAACCGAATATCGCCGAATACGAGCAGACGCAGCGCAGTATCGTTGCACTGATTGGGAAACTGTCGGTGAACTGACGCCTGCTCGAGAAATTTCAACCATCGCAGCTGCGTGTCGTACACGTCACGTCAACATAACGAAGCGTCGACCTTGATCGAATCGGCAATCACGACTTTCACCCGCGCTGGCGATGCCGGCAGCGAACCGATGTTGGGCGTTGCCTATCTGGAGCGCAGCAAGTTGCACACAGCCAGCGGCCATCACGAGGCAGCGCAGTCGGATATCCGCTTGGCGCTAGCGCGCCTGCAAGCGCCAGAGTGCGCGCGCATGCTGCGCCAAGGAAGGACACTCGCGCGTGAGTTCAAAATCAAGAATATTTGAGGTATTTGTCGAGCGTGATCGTGTTCCATCCCATTGGCATCGAAAAGCGGTCGATGGGTGATCTACAACTATTCAAAACCGAAAAAACGGGGGCGACATGGCACGTACTCGATTGGTGAATTTATTGCGTCGCGCGGCGAACGTTGCATCGCATTGCCGCGCCACCGGTGAACCGCTCGACGAAGCGATTGAACGCGCACAGTCGCTGCGAGCACTGCATTCGCGCCGACGATTTCTTCAGCAAACGATCGGCGCCGCTAGTGCACTGACGCTGGCCGCTTGCGCGAGGGCCCCACTTCTTTCCGACAAGGACGACGATGTCGTTATCGTCGGCGCCGGCATCGCCGGACTGACCGCGGCGTGGCGCTTGCGTCAGGCCGGCATCCGCGTACATCTGTATGAAGCACAGGAGCGCATTGGTGGTCGCATGCTCAGCCTGCGCAATCATTTTGCCGACGGCCAGGTATGCGAACTGGGTGGTGAGTTGATCGACACCGGACATTTGCGCATTCGCGCATTGGCTGCAGAACTGGGGTTGGCGCTCGATGACCTTGCCGATGACCCAACGGCACAATACGGCGAAATCTGGTTTCACGGCGGGCGCCGCTACAGCGAAGCTGAAATCATGCGTGCTTTCGCACCGCTCGCCG
>JBATAQ010000244.1:0-9584 GCA_049661925.1 Dokdonella sp. | reverse complement strand
TGGTCGCGTCGCAGTCCGGCCCAATGTTGCTGATCGACGGCAGCATCAACCCGAAATTCGACATAGATTCCGACAGCCGCAAATGGCGCAGCGGCGTCTGCGCGCCCAGGCCGGACCGGGTCGAATTCGTGGTCAGCACGGTTCCAGTCAGCTTCCACGAGTTTGCACGGGTCTTCCGCGATCAGTTGGGTTGCCGCGACGCGCTGTATCTGGATGGCACGCTGTCGCGAATCTGGACTGCCGAAGACGGTTACAGCGGCGCGCCGGCTTTCCTGGTCAAACCTTACGTCGGCATTTTCGCGGTGTTCGACGAACAAACTTCGCCGGACCGGTAGCCGCCCGGCGAGCGATCAGGTGTGCGAGGTCAGCCAGAGCAGGCCGCCGAAGAACGCGACGAATACGAAGGCCACTGCGATCCAGAACAGGATCGACAGCCAGCCCAGCACCAGCCCCGCGATAGCGAGTCCATCACCGCTGTAACGCCCCGGAGCGCGGCGGATGTCGGCGCGCGCCAGGTGTCCGCATATCACCGCTGCGATGCTGCCCAGGAAGGGCAGGAAGGTCCAACCAAGGATGCCCGACACCAGGCTGATGATCGCCAGCAAATGGTTTTCCGGTGGGGCGACGCCGGGTTGCGCGGGCGCGGGAACAGGGATGGTCGTGTTCATGCTCGTTATCCTTTGGTCAGCTCGCTTCGGAAACGCAATCAGAGATCGAACTTGATGCCCTGTGCCAGCGGCAGCGAGTCGGAGTAGTTGATGGTGTTGGTCTGGCGGCGCATGTACGCCTTCCACGCATCGGAGCCCGATTCGCGACCACCGCCGGTGTCTTTCTCGCCACCGAATGCGCCGCCGATTTCCGCGCCGCTGGTGCCGATGTTGACGTTAGCGATACCGCAATCCGAACCCGCCGACGACAGGAACTGCTCGGCCGCGCGCAAGTTCTGCGTGAACAGTGCCGACGACAAACCCTGTGGCACGGCATTCTGCATCTCGATGGCTTCGTCGAGATTGCTGAACTTCATGACGTACATGATCGGCGCAAAGGTTTCGTGCTGGACAACGTCGGCGGAGTTGTCGAGGCCGGTGATGATGGTCGGCAATACAAAGTTGCCGGCACGATCAATCGCGGTGCCGCCGCTCTCGACCTTGCCACCAGCGGCTTTCGCCTTCTCGATCGATGCGAGGAACTGCTTGACCGCTTCCGGGCTGTTCAACGGACCCATCAGGTTGGCGGCATCGGTCGGGTCGCCGATCTTGCCTTCGACCTGCTTGAACGCTTTCACGACCGTGGCAAGCACGCTGTCGTAAATCGATTCGTGGATGAACAGTCGGCGTGTGGTCGTGCAGCGCTGGCCAGCCGTGCCGACTGCGCCGAAGACGATGCCGGGGAGGGCGATCTTCAGGTCGGCCGATTCATCGACGATGATCGCGTTGTTGCCACCCAGTTCGAGCAAGCTGCGACCCAGGCGGCGCGCGACGCGCTCGCCGACGCTGCGGCCAACTGCTGTTGATCCGGTAAAGCTGATCAAACCAATGCGCTTGTCGTCGACCATCTTCTCTGCCAGTTCGGTGCCGGCGTCGTTGAACAGGAAGAACAGGTCCGGGTAGCCGCCGTCCTTCAGCGCTTCGTTGCAGATACGCATGGTGGCCAGCGCGGTCAGCGGTGTCTTGTTGGATGGCTTCCAGATGCAGATATCACCGCAGGCCGCTGCAAGAAAGGCGTTCCATGCCCATACCGCGACCGGAAAGTTGAAGGCACTGATGATGCCGACCAGACCGAGTGGCTGGTATTGCTCGTACATGCGATGGCCGGGGCGCTCGGAATGCATGGTGTAGCCGTAGAGCATGCGCGACTGGCCGACCGCAAAGTCGGCGATGTCGATCATTTCCTGCACTTCGCCATCGCCTTCGGGCTTGCTCTTGCCCATTTCCAAGGCAACTAGAGAACCTAAGGCGTCCTTGTGCTTGCGCAAGGCATTGCCGCACAGGCGCACCGCTTCACCGCGCAACGGCGCCGGAGTTGTTCGCCAGGTCTTGAACGCGGCTTGGGCGCGCTCGACGATGCGCTCGTACTCTGCGTCGCTGCTGGCATGAACCTGCGCAATCGTCTCGTTCGTGGTCGGATTGACCGACTTCAACGTACCGGCGTCACTGGTCCTGGACCATTCGCCCTGGCCAAGATAGCTGCCGGAATTGCTGGCTTCGAGATTGAGTGAGGTGAGAATGCGCTGCGACATGACGACTCCTGTTTGGGGTGCGGCGCCCAGTCAGCCGGCCGCAAAAAGTAGCCGCACATTCTAGCAGCTTGGGTTTTTCGGACATTGCCGTGCTCTAAACCCAATGATGCATCGCGATCAGCCTTCAGGCGGATTGAAAAGTAAACGCGACTAGTTACCATCACCGGGATCTGCGTCGCACTTCGCGGCCAGTTGCCCTCTGGAGATCGCATGTACCGACCACCGCTTGTCGCGGCCATCGCCGCCGCACTTTTTTCTCCTGTGCCTGCAATGGCAGCCGAAACCATCGGCGAGAGAGACGAGGAACTGACTCGACTCGGCCGCATCCAGGTCACCGCCACGCGCACAGCGGAAGACGCCAACAACGTGCCGATCGCGATCACGATTGTTGGCCCCAACCAGATCGAGCGCACCATCGCGCAGACGGTCGCAGATTTGTTGCACGGCGAACCCGGCACCTACGTGCAATCGACCGGCGCGGGGCAGGGCATCATCATCATCCGTGGCTTGAAGGGCTCGGAAGTGCTGCATCTGGTCGATGGATTTCGCTTGAACAACGCGTTCTTCCGCAACGCGCCGAATCAGTACATCGCCTTGGTCGATCCGCTCAATATCGATCAGATTGAAGCGGTGCGCGGACCGATGTCTACCTTGTACGGTAGCGACGCGATGGGTGGCGTGATTCAGTTCTTGACGCCTGATCCGCGCTTCAACGGCGACAGTTGGGAAGCGCATGCCGACCTGCGCACACGCTATTCCAGTGCCGACGAATCCAGTAACAGCCGCGCCGGATTCTCGGCCGGGCACGAAGGTCTCGCCATTTCCGGTGGCGTCAGCTACCAGGACGCCAACAATCTCCGCGTCGGTGGCGGCGACACCCTGCCGTTCACTGCATACCGTCAGCAAAGCGGCGACCTGAAAATGTACTTCAAGCCCGCGCCCGGCCACGAGCTGACCTGGTCCGCGCAGTACTCCAAGCAGCCGAGCACACAGCGCTACGACGCACTCGTCGCCGGTTTCGGGCAAACCGAACCGGACAACGCAGAGTTCTTCTATCGCCCGCAGGAACGCCGTTTCACCCAGTTGCACTACCGCTACAGCAACCCCAGCGCGTTCGCGGACCAGATCGATGTACGCCTGGGCTATCAAAAGTACGTCGACAACCGCACGGCACGCGACTTCGGTAGCGCGAACCGCGACAACGAGGAAAACTCCAGCACCTTGCGCGGCGTCACTGCGCTGGCAAGCAAGCAGGTCAACGACCAGCACTTCATCAGCTACGGCGTCGAGTACTACGCAGACACCGTCGATTCGTTTCGGCAGCGCACCAACATCAACTCCGGCGCAATCAGCGCCCGGCCATCGCGCTTTCCCGACGGCTCCACCATGGACAGCCTTGCTGCGTTCATCACCGACGACTGGAAGTTGAGCGAACGCCTCGATGTGGTCGGCGGACTGCGCTACAGCCGCTTCGACATCGAATTACCGCCGGTGGTCAACGGCATCGGCGTGCAGCTCAATCCCGACAAGTTCACCGGACAAGTCGGCTTCGCCTACAAGCTCGACGAAGGGCTGCGTCTGGTCGGAAACGTCGGCCAGGGCTTTCGGGCACCGAATATTTTCGACCTCGGCACCTTTGGCGATCGACCCGGCGGACGCTTCAACATCCCTAATCCCGACCTGTCGCCGGAACGCGTGACCAGCTACGACATCGGCCTGAAGTACGCCAGCGACACGCTGGAGTTTGAAGCGATTGCCTTCACGTCACGCTACAAGGACAAGATCACGTCGGTACTGACGGGTGATGTGACAGACAGTGGTCGCGCTATCGTGCAGTCACGCAACGCGACGCGCCTGGATTTGAGCGGGTTCGAGAGTGGCGTGCATTGGCAGGCGACGCCGGCCATCAATCTCTACGCGACCGCAACCTACACGCGTGGGGAAGAGCAGTTCGAGGGTGACGAATACCCGGCGGATCGAATCCCGCCGCTATTTGGCAAGATCGGAATGCGTTATTCGCTGTCCGACAGCGTCGAAGTGGAAGGCTGGTCGATCTACGCGACGCGGCAGGATCGCCTGAGCCCGCGCGATGTCGGCGATGCACGCATCAATCCCGATGGCACCGCTGGCTGGGCATCGTTGAATACGCGCCTGCGCTGGAACATCGACGAGCGCACCCGCCTGCAGTTGTCGTTCGAAAACATCGCCGACAAGCGCTACCGCGAACATGGTTCGGGTCTGGATGAGCCGGGTCGCAATGTCAGCCTGGGTATTGGCTGGCGCTTCTAACGCGCGAAGCACGAGAACCATCGACTCCGTCTTGAGGCGGAGTCGCAGGCTGTCACCGACCGCTATCATGCGTCGCTACCGCCCAAGTCGGCAGCGAACGGTATCGATGCCAGCCGTACAGGAGTTGAAGTGAGCAAGAACGACGCCCGCAAATTGAACCTCGCTCAGTTGCATGAACGCCGCATGGAGGTTGTTCGACTGCACTGCGAAGGCCACGCGGTGATGAAAATTGTGCGCATGACGGGCATGAGCTGGCCAGCGGTCCGCAGTGCGATCGATCGTTATGAAAGCGGAGGAACCGACGCTGTCAAACCCGCCACCCGTGGCCGTCGCAATGGCGATGGACGCAGCCTGACCGAGCAGCAAGAGTTCTCGATACGCGAACTGATCTGTGATCATCGACCGGATCAACTTGGACTGTCGGTCCTGATGTGGAGTCGGTCAGCGGTCGACCAGTTGATCGAGCGCGAGTGCGGTCTGAAACTCTCCGAACGAGCGGTTGGAAATTACGTCAATCGTTGGGGTTTTGTCGCCTCGGCGCCTCTGCCGCAGCAAACCATCGATGACGAGCCGCTGGCCAGATGGCTGCGTAGCGACTATCGCGCGCTGGTCCAACAGGCACGCCATGAGTATTCCGAAATTCAGTGGCTGCAAACCAGCGAACTGGACGGTTCCGGTGACGATTCGCCTTTGTCCGAAGCACATGCTTGGCCGCTTCGGTATTTGTTGACCGCCGTCAGCAACCAGCGCAAGACACGCTGGCTGGTTTGTCAGGGCGTGCCCGACGACAAGCAATGGGCGGCATTTCTTGACGCGCTGGCTGGCGAGATCGCCAAACCGATCCTGATCCATGCGCCGGATGTGAAGTCCGAAGTGCCGTCCTTGATGCCGACACGTCATCTTTTCGAGCACCGTACGATCAGCTTTGTCGTCGCCGGAATCGAGACGGCTGCCGCGAATCCTGCCAACGACGCCGCAGGCATTGAACTTTCACGCGATGCAGCGTTGATGATCCCGAGTGGCAGCGGCGAAAGCCTCACAGATTCGGGTTGTGCATCGTCACGAGAATTTTCGGATCAATCAGGACTTCCGACACTGTCCAGCGACCGAGGACGGGGAGGATTGAATACGCACGAAAATGAACGCAATTCGCCATCTAGACTTGTCGATGCGCACTCTATAAAGTCGCCCCGCGCCCCACTCCGGGGCCACTTCTGGGGATCCATGATGCGTATCCGTTCTGTTGCAGCCGTTGCTGCCATCGCCGTTGTCGGCGTGGCCGCAGCGTTCATTACCTTGCGCCCGGATGCGCTCCACGAATCCGACTCGGAATACGAGTCCGAGGGAATCGGCGCCAAGCCCATCGCTGGTGACTACTGGGCGCACCGCGTCGCCTATCCGACCATGCATTTCAGCCCGAGCTGGTACAACGATGCCAAGGTTGAGGACGCACTCGTGGAGTCCGCCGTTCCCGCTGGCAATCAGGCCTACCGCCGCGGTGGCGTATCTCCGCTAGCGCTGGACCCGGTCAACTGGACCTTCCTCGGCCCAGCGCCGCTGCTCAATGCGGGCGTGCAGGTTTCAGGCCGGGTCAACGTGATCGCAGTCGATCCGACCGGTCCCGACGGTAGCGGCAACCAGACCGTCTTCGCAGCGTCTGATGGTGGCGGTGTCTGGAAGTCGACCAATTGCTGCTCGGCCGCCACGACCTGGCGCAATACCACCGACCAGCCCGATATTGCCGGCATCGCAATTGGTGACATCCATATCGATCCCAACGACGCCAACGTGATCTATGCCGGTACCGGCGACCTGCGCTACGGCTCGTTCTCGTTTGGCACGTCCGGCCTGCTCAAGAGCGTGGACAAGGGTGAGACATGGACGGTGCTTGGCAGCGATGTATTCACGCCGTTCTATCCGCCATCGGCTGGCCTCGGCTTTCCGCAGTACCAGGCGATCGGCAAGGTCGTCACCGATCCGAACAATTCAAACAACGTGATTGTCGGTACCAAGACCGGACTATTCGTATCCAACAACGCCGGTGTGAATTGGGTTGGCCCTTGTTACACGAACAACTTCCTCAGCCAGCGCCAGGACATCACCGGCCTGCTGGCGCGTGATGCGGGAGGCGGCCAGACCAGCCTTCTGGCAGCAGTCGGTACGCGTGGCAATCCAACCACGGTGCAACCCGATCTCGCCAACCTGGGTGCCAACGGCGTCTATCGCGCCACTCTCCCGGTGGCGGGTTGCCCGACGCTGGGCGATTGGACCCTGCTCGACAACAACTTCCCGGCAGGCACCGGTAACGGCGATCCAACCGGCAAGACCTTGGGTCGCATCGAACTGGCCGCTGCAAGAACGGATCCGAACGTGATCTACGCAATGGGTGCCAATTCCGCCACCAGTGGCGTCCTCGGCGTCTGGCGCAGCAGCAATGGAGGTACCACATGGACGCAGACAGCACAGCCTGCTGACGTGCAGGCGCAGAGTTGCGGCAACGCCACCAATGGCGGTGCCCAGATGTGGTACGACGCCGGCCTGACCGTCGATCCGAACGATGCCAATACGGTGTTGCTGAGCGGCGTCGATCTGTTCCGGTCGACCAATGGCGGCAGCACGTTCCAGAATGTCAGTTGCGGTTACAGCGGCGGCAATGTGCATGTCGATCATCACGCTCGTGCCTACCTGCCCACGACAGGCGGTGGCTACGACAGCAACAAGGTGCTGACCGGCAGCGATGGTGGCGTTTTCTACACCGCAAACGTGCTCAATGGTACGGGTGGAACGTCGGCCGCCAATCGTCCGAGCTACATTTCGTTGAACGCGACCATTGGTTCGATCGAATTGTACTCAGGCGACATCACCGCCAACTTTGCTACTTCCGCGACGCCAGGTGCCAGCGCGGGTGCACAGGACAACGGCAGCGAGTGGGTACGCTATACCGGCGATCCCGGTCCAGCCCAATGGACCGTGCGCAATGGTGGCGACGGCATTTATACCCGTATCGAACCTGTCAACGAGTTGCGCTGGTATTACTCCAGCCAGAATGGAGCGTTGGTAGTTTCCACGGCCGGCCCCAATAGCGCACCGACCAGCGCGCAGCCGAGCCCGTCCTGGACGAGCGACACGCTCAGCTTCGTGATGCCGATCGAGCTGTACCGCTACGGTGAACTGAATGCGCCGGGCAGCGGCTGCACCACGGCGCTGGGTTGCAGCTATATGCTCGGCGGCACCAACCGTGTTTGGGAGACGCTGCTTGGTGGTATTCCGCGCACCAGCTGGTACGCCAACAGCCCGAACCTGACCAAGGGCACGCTGGCCAATCGCTCCTTCATCAACCAGTTGGCGCACGCCTACCACAGCCCCACCGTCGTCATTGCCGGTACCAATGACGGCAACGTGCAGGTTGGACATGGCATGAATCAGGGTGTCGCCAACACGGCGACCTGGACCGACGTGACTGGCGGCAATTCGGTATTGCCTAATCGTCCCGTAATGGATGTCGCCATCGACGTCGGTGACGCAATGATGCCGGGTACCAGCGCAACCGGTTACGCCTCGCTCGGCGGCTTCGACCAGAACACACCAGCACAACCGGGCCACATCTACCAGTTGAAGTGCCAGAATAGTTGCGCGACGTTCACTTGGCGCAACGTGTCCGGCAACCTGCCGAACATTCCTGCCAACTCGGTGACGTTCAATCCGCTGATTCCAAGTCAGGTATTCGCCGGCACCGACTGGGGCCTGTACTTCACCAACGACATCACGGCTGCCAATCCGGTCTGGTTCCGCTTCGACAATGGCTTGCCGAAGGTGATGATCTGGGACATGGCGATCGACCGTGGCGCGACCACGCTGTCGGTGTTCACGCGCGGACGCGGTGCCTGGGCGTGGCCGCTGCCGACCTCGCTCAGCGATTCGATCTTCGCTAACGGGTTTGATTCCGCAGCGCCTTGATCCCAATCTAGTTCGATTCATATAAAAAACCCCGGGCCTTGCGGTCCGGGGTTTTTCATTGCGCTGCGATGTGAGCTGACGAATAGGGTGACGACGAGTTGAATTGGTCAGCGCGTCTTCGACCAGTCGGCGATGCAGTCCACCAGCCGGAGGCAATCCGCGTGGCGGTTATAGAGCGGAACCGGTGCTGCACGAATGATGTTCGGCTCGCGCCAATCGACGACGACGCCGTGCGCGGTCAGGTAGTCGAAGAGTGCGCGTCCAGCGTCGCGCTCACCTTTTACCCGCAATGACAATTGGCAGCCGCGTCGCGTTGGATCGCCAGGCGTAGTTACTTCGATGACATCGGCGATTTTGGTGGCGATCAGCATTTCGAGATAGCCAGTCAAAACTTCGGACTTCTTCCGCAACGCAGGCATGCCTGCGCGCTGGAACAAGTCGAGTGACGCACGCAGCGGAGCCAGCCCAAGCACGGTGGCATTGGACAATTGCCAGCCATCAGCACCCGGCGTCGGCACGAAATGTGGACCCATCTGGAACCGCGTTTCCTTGTCGTGGCCCCACCAACCGGCGAAGCGCGGCAGGTTCGCGCGGGCATGGCGCTCGTGCACGAACGCGCCGCCGATCGCGCCAGGACCAGCATTGAGATATTTGTAGTTGCACCAGATCGCGAAGTCCGCGCCACAATCGTGCAGACCCAGCGCAAGGTTGCCAGCAGCGTGAGCAAGGTCGAAGCCGACCATGCAGCCCTTGGCGTGGGCCAGCTTGGTGATCGCGGCTAGATCAAAGGCCTGTCCGGTCAGATACTGCACGCCGGGCAACATGACCAAGGCGATGCGCGAACCATGCTGCTCGATTGCCCGCTCGATGGCCTGCTGTGAAATCGTGCCGTTCGGCTCATCACCTTCCAGTTCGATCAATGCGTCGGAAGGATCAAATCCATGGAAGCGAACCTGCGATTCAACCGCGTAACGATCCGATGGAAATGCATGTTTCTCGATCAGGATAGCCGGTCGCTCGGCAGTCGGGCGATAGAAACTGACCATCATGAAATGCAGATTCGCGGTCAGCGTATTCATCGCGACCACTTCGGAGGGCA
>JBATAQ010000243.1:0-22091 GCA_049661925.1 Dokdonella sp. | reverse complement strand
AACGAAAGCGGAGGTGTCGCGGCTACACCAGTCGGCATCTTCAGTGTCACTCGTGAACCGCCGTATGCGGAACCGCACGTACGGTGGTGTGGGAGGGGGCCGGAATATTCCGGCTCCCTACCCGATTCTGGGGATTCGCAATGATGGATGCGCTTCACGAGCACAATGACGACGGAAAAGGGTTCTCGCGCCTGCGTAAAGTGGACAAAATCCCCTGGTCCACGCTTCCCCGTCGCGACATTTGAGAACCACCTCTGCGATCATGGGCCATCGTTCCCTCTGGGCTTGGTGCGTGCCGCAAACCTTTGAACTGCCGTGGTTGATCGTTGCTGCGTTGGTCGGCCTTGTCCTTGCCGCCATCGTGATGCTGTCGCTGCGGCCACGCTGGCTTCGCATGGCGACGCTTGCCGGCAAGGCCAGCCGCGACGGCGAAGTGATGGCCCTGATTGCGCAACGCGATGGTGCATTCGCGCGAGTGCATGAACTCGACGCCGATGTTGACGCCATGCAGCGCGAGCACAACGTTACGGAGCAACGCCTGCAACATAGCCTCGCCAATGCAGCGCGACACCAGGCACAAGCCGAACAGTTGCTTGCCCAACTGACCGACCAACGCCAGGCTCTCGACGACACGCGTTCGCGACTCGATACGCTATCCAGCGAACATGCCGGCCTGCGTGCCAGTTCCGCCGAACAAGCCAAGGCCGCCACGGCGAAACTTGAGTTGCTGGACAAGGCCGAGGAGCGTCTGCGCGATACATTCAAGAATCTGGCCCAGCAAATCCTCGACGCCAAAGCCGAGCGTTTCCAGGAACAAAGCACCACCCAGCTCGGTGGTGTGCTCGATCCGCTCAAGTTGCAACTCAAGGAATTCCGCGAAGCCGTCACCCAGACCCATGCCACCGAGCAGCGCGAGCGCGGCATGCTGGTCGAACAGATTCGCAACCTGAAGGAGTTGAACCAGAAGATCAGCGAAGACGCGATCAATCTCACTCGCGCTCTCAAAGGCGAAAGCCGCACCCAAGGTGCCTGGGGCGAACTGGTGCTGGAGCGCGTGCTGGAAGCATCCGGTTTACAGTCCGGCCGCGAATACGAAACCCAAACCAGCTTCAGCGACGCCGAAGGTGCGCGGCAACGGCCCGACGTGATCGTGCACCTGCCCGACGAAAAGGACATCGTCATCGACGCCAAGGTGTCGCTGGTCGCGTGGGAGCGCTCGCTGTCCAGTGATGACGACGTTGAAGCCGCCGTTGCGATGCGCGAGCACGTCGCATCGCTCAAGCGCCACGTCGATGGCTTGTCGGCCAAGCGCTACGAAAACATCGAAGGCATCCGCACGCTCGATTTTGTGCTGCTGTTCGTGCCGATCGAAGCCGCGTTTATCGAAGCCGTGCGCTGCGACGAAAACCTTTACAGCTACGCGCTCGGCAAGAACGTGTCGCTGGTCAGCCCCAGCACGCTGCTGGCAACGCTGCGCACCGTCACCCACCTGTGGCGCATCGAGCGGCGCAATCTCAACGCAGCCGAGATCGCGAAACGTGCCGCACTGCTGCACGACAACTTCGTGCTGCTTGCGACCGACCTGGAGAACATCGGCACCCAGCTTGAGCGTGCGCAACGCTCGCACTCGGCTGCGCTGCGACGCATCACCGATGGCGGGAAGGGTAGCGTAATTCTGCAAGTGAACAGCCTTGCCGAGCTTGGTTCGCCAGTGCAGAAGAAGATGCCTAAGAATTTGTTGCAAGCCGCAGGTGCCGATGGAGATGACGAAGTGAGTGCGATCAACCTCGGCTTATCCAACGGATCAACGGTGGAAGACGAATCCGAGCCAAGCGAGTCGATCACGATCAATGACGATGACGACAACTAGGGTCAGTCGGTGGTGACGGACGCAACGGTCTTTCAGTTGAAGCCCATCGCCTACGTCCGATCGCCGTACACCAAGCGCATTGACGCGCCACATCAATCAACGGTAGTGCAGGGCACGCAAAGCGGCGATGCTGAAACCGCCATCATCGAATTCATTGCCGACATTCCGCACGCCGCCTTCCGCGATCTCGAAGGCTTTGAACGCATCTGGCTGGTCTACGTCTTTCATCGCAGCGACGGCTGGAAAACCGAAGTCCGCCCACCACGCGGCGGCGGCAAGCGCAGCGTTCTGGCCACGCGTTCGCCACATCGACCGAACGCGATCGGATTGTCGGCGGTCAACCTCATCGCAGTTGAACCCACGTCACTGCGCGTGCAAGGCATCGACCTGCTCGATGGCACGCCAATTCTCGACATCAAACCTTACGTCCCGTACGCCGACGCATTCCCGGATTCGCTGGCGGGGTGGATTGATGAGATTGATGCGAGGCTAGGGCGGCACTCGGCCCCGGGGCTGCGAAAGGATCGGTGAACCGAGTAGACGTCGTTCGCGGAGAATCATGGATCCTACCAAAGCTTCAGTTCGTGACTCACCATCAGTCAGCGCGACAGGATCCAGACTGTACTGTGTCGATACCCGGAGCATCGACATGGCCAGCTTGGCAAGCGTTACTCACTGCCATCCAAAAATCCTCAGCGGGGTCCCTGTTCTTGTTGGCACTCGTGTGCCTGTCCGTTCTCTCTTCGACTACCTCGATGGCGGGAAAACCCTTGATGCGTTCCTGCATCAATTTCCGTCGCTCAATCGCGAGCAGACGGTTGCTGTCCTGGACGCAGCTTTTGAGAGGGTGGCGGTTGATGCGGCTGCTGCTTGACGAAAATTTTCCGGTCGACTTTGCAAGACTTCTGGCAGGTCATGAGGTTTTCACAGTCCACAGCCTGGGCTAGTCCGGCATCAAGAACGGCGAGTTGTTGCGCCGGGCCCATGACGTATGCGACGTCTTCATCACGCTTGATTGCAGTCTTGAATTTCAACAATCCATCAAAACTTTGCCATTCGGTATTGTCGTAGTTCGCGCCGCTGACGCCGGCGGGTTCCAGTTTCCGCGGCATATTCCGATCTTGTCGACCACCGATCCCGAACGTGTGATGTCGGAGTTCCCGTCTCGACGAACAACTAAAAGTCCGGCAGACCGAGTGACAAGGATCACTTGGTCGTGACGCTCTCCATTGCAATACTGGCACTGATCGATAGCAACTGATTTTCAACTGTGTCCAAGTCAGCGACTGGAGTTTTGCCATGAATGAATTCACGATTGAAGCAGCACAAGCTGACATGCGACGGGGTTACCTTTGGGGTGCGCCTGGCGTGCTCGTATCGGGTTCCGTCTGGCTGGTAGCGGGCGTCGTCGCGCTGATGGTGTCAGCGCAGGCAGCCGTACTGACGCTGCTCGCAGGTGGGATGATCATCCATCCGCTTGGCATTGCGGTGATCCGACTGCTTGGGGTTAGCGGCAAGCACTCTGCCGGCAACAAGCTGGCGGTGTTGGCGGGCGAAGGCACTTTCTGGTTGGTTGCGGGGTGCGCGATTGCCTATGGCATGTCGGTGCTGCGCATCGAGTGGTTCTTCCCGGCGATGCTGTTGGTGATCGGCGGGCGCTACCTCACGTTTCAGACCCTTTACGGCGTTCGCATCTATTGGGTACTTGGTGCACTGCTCGGGGCGACAGGCCTTGCCTTCGCGCTACTCCGAGCACCCCCTGTGATCGGAGCATTCACTGGTGCCATCATCGAATTGGTCTTTGCGGCCCTGTTGTTCGTGCAAGCCAAGCGTGGCGCTACGGCCTAGCCATCCAGCTGTGATCTCTCCGTAAGTTGCTGTTGCGAGGCAAACTCTTTTGGCGTTGGTAGCCCGACACGCGCAGCGCGCCGGGATCAGAGCTGGAAGATCGAAACCACGGCGTGATTGACGCCTGGCGTCTCCCGGTGCGCTGCGCGTGCCGGGCTACGGGACTGACAGCGACTGCAGGCGGCGCAAGTGTGCAGACGTACGAGTCTGATCGACGAAAGATTGATCTCATCCAACGCGCTTCAGGTGGAGGGGCGGCTTGACCGAGCCTTCCCCGTCGGCCAGCTTCCCCGGAGAACCCTCAGTCAGTCGAGGAGAGTAGACATGTTGCGAGCGAACGAAGTTCTCTGCGGCCTCACCAACATAGGTCCAACCATCGCCGCGAGGCTTGCAGCCGTCGGCATCAAGACCGTCGGCGATCTGCGGCGTATCAGCCCGGCCGGCGCCTTCAAGTTGGTCAAGGCCAACAATCCGGGCATGACCCTCCCGGTTTGCTACTACCTTTACTCGTTGCAGGGCGCTCTGGACGGCATTCATTGGAATGTCCTGCCAGAGAAAAAGAAGCGTGTGCTCTTGCGCGACGCTGAATCCGCGCCTGGGCGAAGCGAGCCAGGGAATTTCCCTGGCGGGCGGCAAGCGGGTGTCGGTGGGTTACGTGGGCTCGAGCTTCGTGCTGCCTGATCGCATTGTCTACCGCACTCGGCTTGACGAGCTTGACGATGACTGGCTTGATCGTGGCCGACAACGCAACGTCGAATTCATTGGTCTGGCTCCCGGCAACTACAGCCTGCGTGTCGCAGCCGCGCACCCCGGTGGGCCATGGGTCGAGAAGCTTGCGACGTGGAAGTTTCGAATCGAGCCATTCTGGTGGCAGCGGCTGAGCGTGCGAATCGCCGCACTGCTGGCACTGCTGGACAGACCAGGAAAAGTCGACCTTGCTCAGTCAGATCCGTGACCAATCCGAAGCATTCCAGAAGCAGGCCCGCGAAGATTCGCTGACCGGCTTGCCCAATCGACGTGCGTTCGATGAAGCGCTTGCCCGCGCGCTGCATTGGGCAAAGAGCGACCAACGGCCATTGGCGTTGGCGATGATCGACGTCGATCACTTCAAGCGGGTCAACGATCAGCATTCGCACAGCATTGGCGACGCCGTGTTGCGTGAAGTGGGCCGCCTGCTGAGCGGTTCGATACGCGTTGCCGATGTGCCCGCGCGCGTCGGCGGCGAAGAATTTGCACTACTGTTCCACGACACCACGCTGGAGCAGGCGCAGGCGACCTGCGAACAGCTGCGCCAGCGCTTTCACGATCAACGCAACTGGGCCGGCGTGGCTGGGTTGCAGATCAGCTTCAGTGCCGGCGTGGTGCAGTGGAGCGGTGAGGGCGAGCCTGCGGAAGCACTGGTGCGGCGAGCCGACAACGCACTCTACCAAGCCAAGGAAAGCGGCCGCGACCGCATCTGCGTCGGGTGACTCAGGTCGACGTGGAAGCTTGATCAAACTCGATCAATGATCGTCGAGCCGCCTAGCCTTCAAGTCGATCACAACGTGCTGATCGAATGTTGCCCAGGGATGGCCGATGGCCAACCATGCAGAGAATCGGGATCGAGAGCTCGTCTACGACGAAGCACGGGTCTTCTAATTCACGCGCCCCACGCTGCCGGCGGCGTAAGGATCGCTTGGGTCAGATCGAATTCGACTCGGAACAAGCGACCCTTGCGTCGAAGCTCGTAGGCGAATCGCGCGTCGTCGATTTCGACAGCCCATATGTTGGTGTTCGAAACCTGCATGTCGTTCGCCGTGAACAGAGCGATTGACTCCGCATCAACCGGAAACTCCTGGCGAGTTGCAGTGCCGTCGGTTGCGGTGTCACCGCCGTATTGGGTGATTGCATCCTCATTACCGTCAGCATGGCGATGATCGTGTTTCAGTCGCAAACCTCGCGCGGTCCAAGTCAGCACCCAAGTGCGTGAGCGATCTTCGCCGACGTGGAACGGGATACGGATCTCGTCCTCCGAGCAGGCGCTGATGTGCATGACCATCGTCTTGTTCGCCATATCTGCGTCGGCGGCGTCGGTGGAGACCAATTTGCCGGCGAAGGCTTTTCCGCAACGTCGGGCGATGGCATCGAAGAAATGTTGTCGTGCGGCTTCCTGCGTCGTCACCGTTGTCGCGGTGGTTGTGGAGGGTGGCAGAGTTTGCTGCGAACAAGCGGCAGTGGCGGCAATGAGAGCAAGTGCTGCAGTCATGCACGAGATACGGATTTTCATACGAATGTCCTTCATCGAAAGCGGCCCGGCGCGTTTGAAACGGTGCACATTGAACCCGCTAAGTTCGTCCCGTTCGTCAATGGCCTGGCGGTAGCTGAGTCTTCGGATCCGGGTCCAGATGCAAGGTGCGGCGGGCGACCCATCCCAGTGTCGAGCTCTGCACAACCAGAGTAAACAACACGACCACATAGGTCGCCGCAAGGATGACCGGCTTGGCGGGACCTTCCGGCAACGACAACGCCAGAGCAACCGAGATGCCGCCGCGCACGCCGGCCCAGGTGAGGAATGGAATGTTACGGGCGCTCAAGCGATCGCTCCACGGGAACATCAGCAGCGGTGCGGATACGGCGACGAGGCGCGCGAGCAGCACAATCGGAATCGCGATGACGGCAAGCAACAAAGCCTGTGCGTTGAAACGCAGGATGATCACTTCCAGTCCGATCAGAAGGAACAGGACCGAATTCAGAACCTCGTCAATCAACGTCCAAAGCGCGGAAACGTATTTCTCGGTTTTGTCACTCATAGCGCGGCCCGGTGCGCGATTGCCGATCAGCAGGCCGGCCGCAACCACCGACAAGGGGCCGCTGACACCGACAAGTCGCGCCAGCGCAAACGTCCCAGTCACCAGCGCCAATGTGATCAACACCTCTACCGGGAAGTCGTCGATTTCCCGCATCGCGTGATAAGCCAGGTAGCCGGTGACCAGTCCGAGCAGCAGGCCGCCGCCGGCATCGAGCAAAAGATGCAGTGACGCGCCACCAATGGCATCAGCCGGGTTTTCGCCACTGCTGGCAAGTCCAACCAGCAGGGTGAACAACACGATGCCGACGCCGTCGTTGAACAAGGCTTCGCCCTGCATTTCCACTTGCAGCGATTCCGGCACGCGAACATTCTTCAAGGTGCTGATGACGGCGATCGGATCGGTCGGGCTGATCAATGCGCCGAACGCCAGCGACCACATCAGCGACAGCGGCATGTCGAATCCACGCGCCACGAAATAGATCGCGACGCCGACAACCAAGGTCGATATCAAGGTACCCACCAATGCAAGGGCGACGACCGGCCAGGCCCGATCGCGCAGCATGGTGACGTTAAGACCAAGCGCGCCCGCGAAGAGCAGGAATGCCAGCATTCCATTCATCACCACATCGGTGAAGTCGATCCTTCGCAGCGCATCGGTGACATTTTCGTAGAGCTTCGCGTGCGGATAGATCACTTCCACAAGGATCAACAGCAGCGAAGCCGCCAGGCCCATCAGCAGCAAGCCGGTGTTATGCGGCAAGCGCACGAAACGACGATTGATCCAGCCAAATACCGCGCACAGAGTCAGCAGCAATGCGGTCAGGTCGAAGAAGGAAATCATGCGAGTCGGGGCCGTGTCACGCTCAGATCACCGGACCTGATGCGGGTAGATTATTGCCCGAGACCGGAACGAATCGGCCAACGTCAGCTACGCGGTGTCGGCGCGGTCGACGCGCCAGCATTTTTTGGCTCCGTTGTAGCACTTGAACTCCAAAGTCGCGACTGCGCGAAAGCTGCGATTCCTTGCGTAGAGATCAGCCGCGATTGCCACCACCGGAGTTGCCGCCCGAACCACCACGCGGGCCGCGTGGGCCACCGGGGCGTTTGCCGCGATTGCCTTCGCTCGGTCCGCGGTTTCCGCTGGGGCGATTGCCTTCACGGGGTGGGCGGGTGTCGTTGCCAGGGTGGGTTCCGCGATTGCCGCGCGGTTGGGCATTCGTCCACGGCGATGGTGGCGCGCCACGATTGCCGTCTTCGCGCGCCGGGTTGCCGCGCGGTTGCTCGTCACGGCTGCCGCGATTGCCATCGCGATCAGGGCCGGAACCTTGTTCGTTGTCGAAGCGGCTGCCGCGATTCCCAATGTTGTCATTGACTGGCGCTTTGCCCGGTTGCTGGCCATAAGTGCCACGATTCGGATTGCCGCGCTTTGGCGGCCCTTGGTCTGCGCCGGGAACACCGGTGTAGAGGCCAACCGGGCTGCCACCATCGTGGCCGGGTTTCGAGCGACGGCGCTTGCCGGCGTTATCACCAAACCAGCTTTTCAGGACGGCCGGGTTGATGCCCGGTTCCGGCGCGAATGCCGGGTTGTTCGCATTCGGCTCGCCGCGTGGATTTGGCCCGCGACCCTTGTTCTTGAATCCGGTGCCAGCGCCAGCACCGCGCGGTGCGTTCGCGCCGCGTGCCTTGCCCGGTCCTGCTCCTGGTGGACGACGCTTGGGCTTGGCGCGTTTCGCGCCCGGCGTGCGCCAGCCGTCATCGCGCATCTTGTCGAACTGGGCGACATCGCTGGCTTCGTTGCTGCCACCGGTCCAGGCGCGCGGGCTATCGGGGCGGAATTCGGTTGGCACGGCGCGACGCTGGCCGATCACCGGTGCCAAGGTCAGTCGCGGTGTTGGTTCCGGTGCGCCGGCAATCTTGCGCAGGGCGGCGATGCGGTCGGCGTCCAGTTCTTCACTGTTGCCGCGCTTGAGCAATCGCGGCAGTTCGACGTTGCCGTAGCGGGTGCGCTTGAGGCGGCTGATGATCAGCCCTTGCGATTCCCAGATGCGGCGAACTTCGCGATTGCGACCTTCGCGGATAACCACGCGGAACCACGAATGGCTGCCGCCTCGGCTGACCACGCCAATTTCCTCGAAGCGGGCAGGGCCGTCTTCCAGTTCGACGCCGGCTTTGAGTTTTTCCAACGTCTCGTCGGGTACTTCGCCATGGACACGGCAGATGTATTCGCGTTCGATCTCCGAACTCGGATGCATCAATGCATTGGCGAGCTCGCCGTCGGTGGTCAGGATCAACAATCCGGTGGTGTTGATGTCGAGGCGTCCCACCGCGATCCAGCGCGCGCCCTTGATGCGCGGCAACTGCTCGAACACGGTCGGCCGGCCTTCCGGATCATCGCGCGTGGTCATCACGCCTTCTGGCTTGTTGTAGACCAGCACTTGCGCGTGCTCGCCGCTGTCGGCGACGACGACGAAACGCTTGTTGTCGAGTTCGATGCGATCGCCGCTGTGAACGCTGGAACCCAGCGTGGCGACAGCGCCATTGACCTGCACTTCGCCCGCTTCGACGCGGGTTTCCAGCAAGCGACGCGAGCCCAGGCCAGCGGTCGCGAGCACCTTGTGCAGGCGCTCCTCGATGGCCGGGCCGGCATCATCGCCGCCGCGTTTGAGGCTGAGGGTGGAACGTGGTGTATCAGTCATGAGTTGTGTTGCTCTTCGCTGTCGGTCGCCGTGTCGGCGCCCGTTTTGGTGTCGGGATCAGCTGAAAGGTCAGCCGAGGATTCTGTGTTTTCGGTGCTGGTGCTTGTGTCAACGTCGCTGCTGTCGTCGGCTTTCTCTGCTTCGTCGATATCGTCGAGCACGTTCTGCGCCGCTTCGCTCAGGTCGGCAAGTTGCAGGTTGGTCGCGCCGTCTTGCGGATACATGTCGACTGGTTCCAGCATCAACTGCGGGTTGAGTTCCTCGATGTCGCGCAGGTCACTCAATGCTGGCAACTGATCCAGCGATTTCAGATTGAAGTAATCGAGGAAGCCCTTGCTGGTGCCAAACAGGGCAGGGCGACCGGGCACGTCGCGATGGCCGACGACGCGGATCCATTCGCGTTCTTCAAGCGTGCGCACGATGTGCGTGGAAACCGACACGCCGCGAATCTGTTCGATTTCGGCGCGCGTGATCGGCTGTCGGTAGGCGATCAAGGCCAGTGTTTCCAGCAGCGCACGCGAGTAACGCGGCGGTCGCTCGGACCACATCCGCGTCACCCACGGAAACACATCCTGCTTGACCTGGTAACGCCAGCCTGAAGCGATCTCGACCAGCTCTACGCCACGCTCGGCGCAATCGCTCTGCAAGGCTTCGATCGCGCGACTGACGTCGTCAGTGGCCGGGGCTTCCGCTTCGTCGAACAGGGCAAGCATTTGCGCGCGGGTCAACGGCTGCGGCGATGCGAGCAAGGCGGCTTCGATGATTTTTTTCAGGCTATCGGCAGGAATCATTCGGTCGGGATTTCTTCGATTGAGTCGTCGAGGCTGTCGTCGTCGGTCGAGCTGACCGTCAAGGCAAGGTCTTCCGTGCCGCTGGACAGCGACTTCACATAAATCGGTGCCAGCGCTTCGACCTGGGTAATTTCCAGCAACTGTTCCTTGGCGAGTTCAAGTACCGCGAGGAACGTGACCACCACACCCTGGCGACCTTCCTCGGCACTGAACAGCGATTCAAAGCGCTGGAATTCGCCATTCCCGAGCCGTTGCAACAAGTCACTCATGCGCTGGCGCACGGACAATGCATCGCGTCGGATCGCGTGGTGCACGAACAAGTCGGCGCGTTCCAGAACTTCCTTCAGCGCCAACAACAACTCGCGCAGTTCCACCGGCGGCGGCTCGCGCACGGCGGTTCGCTCAGGCAGAAACGCAGCCACGTTGACGAAGTCGCGTTCCAGTCGGGGCAGGGCGTCAATTTCTTCGGCAGCCTGCTTGAAGCGTTCGTATTCCTGCAAACGTCGGATCAGTTCGGCACGCGGGTCGATGCCGTCGCCCTCTTCCTGCGGCGGCCGAGGCAGCAACAGGCGTGATTTGATCTCGGCCAGGATCGCGGCCATCACCAGATATTCGGCCGCGAGTTCCAGCTTGAAAACGTGCATCACCTCGATGTACGACACGTATTGGCGGGTGATCTCGGCAATCGGGATATCGAGGATGTCGAGGTTCTGGCGGCGGATCAGGTAAAGCAACAGGTCGAGCGGACCTTCGAACGCATCGAGGATGACTTCCAACGCATCCGGCGGAATGTACAAATCCTGCGGCATTACGAGAACGGGCTGGCCACGCACCAACGCCAGCGGCATTTCCTGCTGCTGCGGAACGTGGCTCTGGGTGCTGCTGGTATCCGCTGAACTGATGATTTCGGCTGTCTGCTTGGTCATGACCAATCGGTCGCGCCCTGCGCCTCACGGCGCGGGCAAGACGGGTAGTGTTACTCGGTGCGATGAAAATTCCCCGACCGCGCGCCAATGCAGGCATCGACGCGATTCGGTTTGAACGTTGCGGACCGCGCTGTCTTCCCTGCTGACAGTCACTCGACGTGGCATTCGTCGGTACGCGGCAAGCCTGCAACGACCATAGCCCGGATTGTCGGTCCGGAAAACGCTGGCGATGTAACGTGTCGTCGGGAACAGGAGGACGATCACCAAAACGATGCTCTGATCAACCCCGCACAGGCGGCATGATGTCCGAAAGGTTCTCAAATCGGTGTGCGTGGTGCCGTGCAGGCTGGCGGCCTGGACAAGCCGCGCGCGCCGATTTGGGGGCCTTTCGGGCATCACCCCGTCATTCAAACTTAATAAGTTGGGGCCGATCTGTCTGCTCGCAGCTCCGCGTTGCGCCGTCTCGTCAGGACGTCCAGTCTGACTTCGCCGACGCGCCTTGAGCTGCGAGCAGACAGATCGGTGACGCCTGTGCGGGGTCGATCAGAGCATCCCGAACTGCCGAATCGTGAAACGCCGATCCAGAACCCTCGTTGCGGACAGGTTACGCCCAAAACTGCGGCCACGTCCAGCGTGGCGACCTTGGCTTTCTTGTTGGGCTTCCGGCGTGGTCATGCCAAAGCGCTGCACCGTAGACAACAAGGTTCCACAATCATGAGGATTACGCTTGCACCAAATGTCTGGTCTGGATAGAATGCTCGGCTCTGATGCGGGGTGGAGCAGTCTGGCAGCTCGTCGGGCTCATAACCCGAAGGTCGCAGGTTCAAATCCTGCCCCCGCTACCAGGGTCGTCAGCGAAGAGGCCACTCAGGCATGCGCTGACCAAATAGGCATAGATGTCACCGCATCGTCTGCGCGTGGATCAAGGCGCGGCGGCGAAACCAGACTGGCCGTCTGGTGAGCTGTCGCAACGCGGATCTACGCGCAGACGATGCGGCCCAACCGACTAATTTATTGTCGGGTGATGCCCGAAAGGCCCTCCGGCCGGCGCGCGCAGCTTGTCCAGGCCACCAGCCTGAACAGCGCCACGCACACCACCCGGAGAACCTTTCGGTCATCATGACATCTGCGCTTATTTGATCAGCACATCCCTACTGTGGCCTTTTTGTCGAGCGCAGGAAGCGCGACCGCCGGGATGTCTGGAAGCACACAACGGCGAAGAAGACCGGGGCGACTGCGCCCCTTTTTTGTTTCTGCGATTTGGCTTTCGGCACCTTTTGCTAGCGAGCGACAAACACCAACGTGATCAATCCCGAGTTCCACGATCTACTGACCCCATTGCTGGCTGACCTCGGCCTGTCGCTGTGGGGCATTGAGTACAACCCTGGCGCGGGCAACAGCCTGCTGCGGGTCTACATCGACGTGGATGATCGCCTGGTTTCGGTCGAAGATTGCGAAACGGTCAGCCGTGAGCTGTCGGCCTTGCTCGACGTGAACGATCCGATTCCCGGCCACTACACGCTGGAAGTTTCGTCGCCGGGTGTGGATCGCCTGCTGTTTACGGTCGAGCAGTTCCAGCGGAATGTTGGTGAGACGGTGAAAGTCGCATTGAACACGGCCGTGGACGGACGCAAGCGCTTTCAGGGACCGATCATGAGTGTCGCCGGCGAGCGGATCACGATCACCCAGGATGGCGTTGAAGTGACGATGGCGCACGCCAATATCCAGTCGGCGCGGATTGTTCCCGATTACGTCGCACTTGGAATGGCGGCAGCGCCGAAGCGGCCAACGCCTCGCAAGACCGCGGAAAAGCAATGACGCATCGACTGGCCGGTCAATCCTGATCGGCCAGCCGCAAACAACAGCCGCGACGCCAACAGGCATTGCGGCAGAGGGATCGCCCAGGGACGGGGTGACAATCAATTATCGGAGCGAACGATGAGCAAAGAACTGTTGCTGGTTGTGGATGCGGTGGCCCATGAAAAGGGCGTGCCACGCGAAGTGATTTTCGACGCGATGGAAGCCGCACTGGCGACTGCCGCGAAAAAGCGCTACCACGAGCAGGAAGTGGCCATGCGGGTCGAGATTGACCAGGACAGCGGTGAATACCGCACCTTCCGGCAATGGGAAGTGGTGGCCGACGACGTCGTCATGGAATCGCCCGACCACCAGATTCGTCTGATGGACGCCGAAGACGAACAGCCCGGCAGCGAAGTCGGCAGCTTTATCGAGGAAGAAGTCGAGAACGCCGAATTCGGCCGCATCGCCGCGCAGGCCGCCAAGCAGGTGATCGTGCAGCGCGTCCGTGAAGCCGAGCGTGGCCTGGTCGTGGATGCCTACAAGGATCGCGTCGGCGAACTTGTGACCGGCATCGTCAAGCGCGTCGAGCGCGGCAACATCTATATGGACCTTGGCTCCAACGCCGAAGCGTTCATTGGCCGCGACCGCTCGATCCCTCGGGAGACCGTGCGCACCGGCGACCGTGTTCGTGGCTACCTTTTTGAAGTGCGCCTGGAAGTGCGCGGTCCGCAGTTGTTCGTGTCGCGCAATGCGCCCGAATTCATGATGGAGTTGTTCAAGCTTGAAGTGCCCGAAGTCGGCCAGGGCCTGGTCGAAATCAAGGGTTGTGCCCGTGATCCGGGCGATCGCGCCAAGATTGCCGTGCTTGCGCACGACAGTCGCACCGACCCGATCGGTGCTTGCATCGGCATGCGCGGATCGCGTGTGCAGGCGGTGTCGAACGAACTCAACGGTGAGCGTATCGATATTGTTTTGTGGAACGACAATCCGGCCCAGTTCGTCATCAACGCGATGGCCCCGGCTGAAGTGCAGTCGATCATCGTCGACGAGGAAAAGCACTCGATGGACATCGCCGTTGCCGAGGACAAGCTGTCCCAGGCAATCGGTCGCGGTGGCCAGAACGTGCGCCTCGCCAGCAAGTTGTCCGGTTGGCAGCTCAACGTGATGACCGCCGATCAGGTTCGCGAGAAGAGCGAAGCCGAACAGAATGCAGCGCGCGATATCTTCATGGAGAAACTCGAAGTGGACGCCGAGATTGCGCAGATCCTGGTCCAGGAAGGTTTCTCCACGGTCGAAGAAATTGCGTATGTGCCGACTGCCGAGCTGTTGGCCGTGGAAGGCTTCGACGAGGACATCGTCGAGGAACTTCGTGCTCGCGCTCGCGACGCATTGCTGACCGACGCATTGGCAGCCGAGGAAGACATCGATGCCAACGCGCCGGAAGCGGATCTGCTTGAATTGGAAGGCATGGACGATGGATTGGCTTACGAACTCGCCGCCAATGGCATCGTCAGCCGCGAAAACCTGGCCGATCTCGCCACTGATGAGCTCATTGAACTCAACATCGAAGGCATCGATGAAGAACGCGCAGGCAGCTTGATCATGGCCGCGCGCGCTGTCGACACAGACGCAGAAGCCGAAACCGATACGGAAGCATCATGACCGCCTGATCACAGCGGAGGTGGCACCGACATCGGCGCCAATCGCAGGACAGGCCAGAACAGGAAAGACAATGTCTGATACCACCATCAATCAGCTCGCCAAGGTGCTTGGCACTCCAGTCGACAAACTCATGTCGCAGCTCAGCGAAGCTGGTATGAAGTTCGACAGTGCCGACCAGCCGATCAGCAGCACCGAGAAGGTGAAGCTGCTCGGCTTCCTGCGCCGCCATCATGGCAAGAAGGATTCGGCCGCTGAAGCAACCGGTGCCCCGCGTCAGGTAACGCTGAATCGGCGCACGGTCAGCGAGGTGACGGTTTCGACCGGCCAGCGCGGCGCGGCTGCGAAGACGGTCGCGATCGAAGTTCGCCAAAAGCGCACCTACAAGCGCGGCGCCAACGACGATCAGCCGATCGATGTCGAGCGCGAGGATGCCAAGCGTAGGCTGGCCGAATCGCAGCAACAGCGCGAGGAAGAAGAACAAAAGCGCATCGACCTTGAACAACGTCGCGAAGACGCGATCAAGGCCGATGCCGAAGCCCAGCAGCGCGAAGCGGAACAGGCTGATCGCGAAATAGCCGATGCGGCCGAGAAGAAGCGTCGTCTGACTGCCGCTAACGCCCCGGTGATTCCGACCCTGGCGATTTCGCCGATGGTCGCCGTGCGTGAGGAAATGGCACGCGAACTGAAGGAACGTCAGGATCGCGAAGCACTGGAAGCCGCGACTCGTTCAGTTCGTCCAGCGGCTGCCGTGGCAGCGCCGCGTGCAACACCAGCCGGTCGCCCACCACCTGCTGGTGCCGCGCCTGCTGCGCCCGGTCGTCGCGACGACCGTGGCACAGAAGCGCCCAGCCGTGGTCGCCAGAAAGTCCATGGTTCGCATCGCATGCCGGAAGGCGGCGGTGAAGAAGGTGGTGCCCGTTACTTCGGCGCCGAGATGCATCTTTCCCGCGAAGGCGCGGCGCGTCGTGCCGGTCGCAAGAAGCCCGGCAAGCCGATGCGCAGCGACTCCAGTCGCGGTGCATCGTCGAGCAGCGGCCCGCACGGATTCTCACGTCCGCTTGCGCCCATGTCGCATGAAGTCGCCGTTGGCGACACCATCACCGTCGCCGAGCTGGCCCAGAAAATGGCCATCAAGGGTGCCGAGGTGGTCAAGCAGATGTTCAAGATGGGCGTGATGGCCACGATCAACCAGGTCATTGACCACGACACCGCTGCGCTGGTCGCCGAAGAGCTTGGCCACACCGTGGTTCGTGCCAACGACGATGACATTGAAATGGCGCTGGCCGCGCATCTTGAAGCCGAAGGCGAGGGCGAACTGAGCGATGCGCAGTCGCGGCCGCCGGTGGTCACCATCATGGGTCATGTCGATCACGGCAAGACCTCGCTGCTCGACACGATCCGTCGCACCAAGGTTGCATCGGGTGAAGCGGGTGGCATTACCCAACACATCGGCGCGTATCACGTCGAAACCGATCGCGGCGTCATCACCTTCCTCGATACGCCCGGCCATGCCGCGTTCTCGTCGATGCGGATGCGAGGTGCGCAGTTGACCGATATCGTCGTGCTGGTGGTTGCCGCCGACGATGGCGTGATGCCGCAAACGATCGAAGCGATCAAGCATGCGCGCGCCGCGAACGTGCCGCTCATCGTTGCCGTCAACAAGATGGACAAGCCGGAAGCCAACGCGGACAACGTCAAGCAGGGTCTGGTTCAGAACGAGGTCGTCCCGGAAGACTGGGGCGGCGACACGCAGTTCGTGCCACTGTCGGCGAAAACCGGCGACGGCGTCGACGCGCTGCTCGATGCGATCCTGCTGCAGTCGGAATTGATGGAGTTGAAGGCTTCGCCGGAAGCGCGTGCGACCGGTGTCGTCATCGAATCCAGCCTCGACAAGGGCCGCGGTCCGGTCGCCACCGTGCTGGTCCAGGAAGGCACCTTGAAGAAAGGCGACTTCGTGGTCTGCGGCATCGACTACGGTCGCGTTCGCGTGCTGTTCGACGAAAACGGCGAACAGGTCGACGAAGCTGGCCCATCCATTCCGGTGCAGGTTCTCGGTCTGTCGCGGGTGCCATCAGCTGGCGACGATTTCGTCGTCGTTTCCGATGAGCGGCTGGCCAAGGATGTTGCCCAGCAGCGCGAGCAGAAGCGTCGCGAGTCGCGCCTGGTCAAGGCAGCCGGTAATCGCATGGAAGACATCATGGCCCAGATGGGTCAGGGCGAAGGCCAGCAGACCTTGCCGATCGTCATCAAGGCGGACGTGCAGGGTTCTGCACAGGCCTTGCGTGAATCGCTGGAAGGCCTCAGCAATGAGCTGATCCGCATCAACGTCATCGTCAACGGTGTCGGCGGCATCACCGAATCCGATGCCACGATGGCGGCGGCATCCAAGGCCGTCATCATCGGCTTCAACGTGCGTGCCGATGCGGCCGCGCGCAAGGTGATCGAAACCAACAATCTCGATCTGCGTTACTTCTCGATCATCTACGACGTGATCGATCAGGTTCGACAAGTTGCGTCCGGATTGCTCGGTGTCGAGATCCGCGAGGAAATCATCGGCACCGCCGAAGTGCGTGACGTGTTCCGTTCGTCCAAGTTCGGTGCAGTGGCTGGCTGCATCGTGGTTGAAGGTTCGGTCAAGCGCACCAAGCCGATCCGCGTGTTGCGCGACAGCGTGGTGATCTTCGAGGGCGAACTGGAATCGCTGCGTCGCTTCAAGGAAATCGTCGACGAGGTCAAGAACGGCACCGAGTGCGGTATCGCCGTCAAGCAGTACAACGACGTCAAGCCGGGTGACCAGATCGAGTGCTTCGAACGCATCGAAGTTGCGAGGACTTTCTGATGGCAGACTTTTCGCGATCCGATCGCGTCGGTGCACAGATCCGTCGCGATATTTCTGTGCTGGTGCACCAGGCCGTTCGTGATGGCGGCTTGCCATCGGTGAGCGTGTCCGATGTCGAGATCAATCGCGAACTGGAAGTCGCGACCGTTTACGTGACCGCTTTGATCGGGGATGAAGGCCCGACGGCAGTTGCCGAACTCAACAACTTGGCCAAGGAGTTTCGTCATTCGCTGGCACGCTCGATGAGCATGCGGCGGGTGCCCGAAATTCGTTTTCGTTATGACGATTCGGTTGATCGTGGCGAACGTATCGACCAACTGCTGCGCGACAGCTGACACGGCGGTGATGGGCGAGCTGCGCGAGGTCATGCCTGCATGACCGCGACGCCTTGCGATGTCGTCGTGCTTGGCGGCGGTGTGATCGGACTGACCGCTGCGATTGCCCTGCTCGACGAAGGCCGTGCCGTGACCGTGCTCGAGCGCGGTCAAACCGGCCACGGCAGCTCACACGGCAACTGCGGCACAATCACGCCCAGTCATGCCGGTCCGCTGGCGGCACCGGGCATGGTCACGACCGCCCTGCGCTGGCTTTTCATGCCGGATGCGCCGTTGCGCATCAAGCCACGACTGGATCCGGCACTGATGCGCTGGTTGCTCGATTTCGCCAGTCGCTGCAATGCGCAGGATTATCAACGCGCGCTGCTCGCCAAGTCACCCCTGCTGGAACGCTCGCGCGACTTGCTCGCACAACTGATCTCGCGTGAAGGGATGGCCAGCGAGTTTGACTCGATCGGCACGATGGTCGTATGCCGCAACGCGAAATCGTTCGAGGAACTGCGCGAGCACAATCGGGAACTGGCCGAGGTCGGTATCCCCGTCGAGACGCTGGACGCGGAGCAAACCCTGCAACGCGAGCCGGCGCTCAAGCAAGGCGTTGCGGGAAGTTCTTTCTTCCCCGGCGATGCGCAATTGCGGCCGGATCGGCATCTCGCCGAGCTGGCTCGCATCGTTCGCACCAAGGGCGGAACGATCATCGAAAATGCGACCGTGCAGAGTTTCGTCAGTGCGCGTGGCCGCATCGAACGGATCGACTATGCAAACGAAGAGGCGACCGATACCCACCAGATCGCGCCGCGCGAGGTCGTATTTGCGCTCGGGGCGTGGACTCCCGCGTTGGCGAAAAACCTTGGTCTGCGTCTACCGATTCAGCCTGGCAAAGGCTATTCCATTACCTACAGCCGGCCAACCATCGCACCACGCATTCCTGTGACGCTGCGCGAGCGCAGTGTTTGCGTTACTGCATGGGAAAGCGGATTCCGTATTGGCAGCACGATGGAGTTCGCCGGCTACGACAGCTCGCTCAATCCGAGACGGCTGGATGCACTGCGGCGAGCTGCGCGCGAGTACCTTGTCGAACCGGCCGGCCCGGAACAGATCGAAGAATGGTTCGGCTGGCGACCGATGACCAGCGACGACCTTCCGATCATTGGGCGCGCCCCTGGCATCGACAACTTGATCGTCGCGACCGGTCACGGCATGCTCGGCATGACCATGTCGGCAGGTACGGCGGAAGTCGTCGCCGACTTGGCAATGCGCCGAGCGCCGACGCTGGATGTCACGGCATTCGATCCGGCTCGCTTCGCAAGATGACTGCGACCCGGATAGCCCGGATCAGTGCCGGCCAAGCGCGAGCGATGCACCTTGCCGCGCAAGGCTTGCTGCACCCGCCGCGTCGACGCGCCCGCAAGGCCGACTTGCTCGGAGCAATCCGGCGCATGCAGCTGTTGCAGATCGACACCATCAACGTCGTCTCGCGCAGTCCGTACCTGGTCCTGCACTCGCGGCTGGGCGACTATCCGCTGGATTGGCTGACCGAGTTGCTCGCCGACGGCGATCTGTTCGAAGTCTGGTCGCACGAAGCCTGCTTTGCGCCGAGTGAGGATTTCGTCCTGCATCGCAGCACGCTGGAAGCGAGCCGACACTGGTCGATGCGTTCGGCGCTGCGCGCGGTCGGCAAGGATCGCGCAGCGATGGATCGCTTACTTGATCACGTCAGCGAACATGGCGCGGTCAAGGCTTCCGATTTCGAACGCACGTCCGGCACGGCGTCACCGTGGTGGGGCTGGAAGGATGAAAAGCGCTGGCTGGAAGCCTGCTTTGCGCTGGGAGAATTGATGATCTCCCGGCGCGAGTCGTTCCAGCGCGTCTACGATCTCCCCGTACGCGTGATTGGTCGTCATCAGACCGATCACGCCACACGTCGCATGAGCAGCACACAAGCACGCAGCGAAATGATCCTGCGCTCAGTGCTGGCGCTCGGTGTCGCGCAGGCGCGCTGGATCGCCGATTACTTTCGCCTTCCGAGTCGCGTGAGTGAGGAAGAGCTGCAACCGTTGCTGGAACGTGGCGACATCGTCTGCGTTGAGGTTGCCGGTTGGGATCGGGCGGGTTACGTGCACCGTGCACATGCGGACCTGCTCGCACGCGCCAGCGGGGGGCGTTTGCGCGCGACCCACGTGGCCTTGCTGTCACCCTTTGATCCGGTCGTCTGGGATCGCCAGCGAGCCAGCACAATGTTCGGTTTCGAGTATCGACTTGAGTGCTACACGCCAGCACCAAAGCGCCGCTACGGATATTTCTGCCTGCCAATCCTTTGGCATGGAAAGCTGGTTGGACGTCTTGATGCCAAGGCGCATCGCGCTGACGGCCTGTTGGAGGTTCGCTCTATCCATCTTGAAGAAAACGTCCAGCCCGACGAGCGCTTGCTCGACGACCTCGCTCGCACGATTTCCTCATTCGCCCACTGGCACGGCACGCCGAACGTTCACATCGACCGCAGCGATCCACGCGGATTTTCAAAATTACTCCATCAGCGCTGCCGCCAACACTAATCGTATAGTTGCCGTTGCCCTCGCAGCGGCCAAACAAAAAAGGTTTTCCCTTGTCCCTGATCAACCTGCGTGACCTTGATTTCAGCATTGGCGGCCCCTTGCTGCTCGATGGCATCGATCTGTCGATCGAACCGAACGAGCGCATCTGCATCGTTGGCCGCAACGGTGCCGGCAAGTCGACGCTGATGCGTCTGATCGCTGGCGAACTGAAGCCCGACGATGGCGAAGTGCGCGTGCAGGGCGGCGTTCGCGTCGCCATGCTGACCCAGGAAGTGCCGACCGGCACCGTTGGCAGTGTGTTCGATGTCGTCGCCGGTGGGCTCGGCGAACTGGGTTCGTGGTTGGCCGAATATCACCACCTGATCCAGCATTTCGAAGGTGACGGCAATGCCGAGCGCCTTGGTGACGTGCAGCAGAAAATCGAGGCGGCCCAGGGCTGGACCCTCGAGCAGCGCGTCGAAACCACCATCGACAAACTCGATCTTCCGACCGATGCCGATTTCGCCTCGTTGTCCGGCGGCATGAAGCGACGCGTGTTGCTGGCGCGCGCGCTGGTGGCATCGCCGGAAGTCTTGTTACTGGACGAGCCGACCAATCATCTGGATATCGAATCGATCGCCTGGCTGGAGGAATTCCTCAAGGCCTACGATGGCAGTCTGGTCTTCGTCACCCACGATCGCAGCTTTCTGCGTGCGCTGGCGACCCGCATCGTCGAGATTGATCGCGGCGCGCTCACCAGTTGGCCCGGCGACTACGACAACTACCTGCGCCGCCGCGAGGAACGCCTGCACGCCGAGGCGCAGGAAAGCGCCCGCTTCGACAAGTTGCTGGCCCAGGAGGAGATATGGATTCGCCAGGGCATCAAGGCGCGACGGGTCCGCGACGAAGGTCGCGTCCGGCGGTTGGAAAGCATGCGTTCCGAGCGCGGCAAGCGTCGCGAATTGACCGGCAACGCGCGGATGAATCTGGTCGATGCGGTGCCGTCCGGCAAGCGCGTCGCCGAACTGGACGCGGTCGATTTCGCATTCTCGGACAAGGTGATCGTCAAGAATCTCTCAACCATAATCCAGCGCGGCGACCGCGTCGGTTTGATCGGTCCCAACGGCGTAGGCAAATCGACTTTGATCAAATTGCTGCTCGGCGAGCTGCAACCCGACGCCGGGGTGATCAAGACTGGCACCCAACTGGAGATTGCCTACTTCGACCAGCATCGCGGCAAGTTGCGCGACGACTGGAACGCGCTCGACAACGTATCGGAAGGCCGTGAGTTCGTTGAGGTCGGTGGCAGCCGTAAGCATGTGATGGGCTACCTGCAGGATTTTCTTTTCACGCCTGACCGTGCCCGCGCACCGATCACCAAATTGTCTGGCGGCGAACGCAATCGGCTGCTGCTGGCGAAGCTGTTCGCGCAGCCTTCTAACATGCTGGTGATGGATGAGCCTACCAATGATCTTGACGTCGAAACACTGGAATTGCTGGAAGAACTGCTGGCCGAATACAACGGCACCCTGCTGATCGTTTCGCACGATCGCGCCTTCCTCGACAACGTCGTCACCAGCACGCTGGCCCTGGAAGGCAATGGTGTCGTGCGCGAATACGTCGGCGGCTACAGCGACTGGTTGCGACAGAGGATGACCGCCGTGTCTGCATCGTCGCCAGCCCGCGCCGAAGCGATTCGCGTGGCCGCCGCCGCGCCAGCGTCCGTGGCATCGACCGCATCGACCAAACGCAAGCTCAGCTACAAGGACGCGCGCGAACTCGACCAGTTGCCGGCAAAAATTGAAACGCTGGAAAAGCGTATCGCGCAGATCACCAGCGAGATGGCATCCACCGTGTTCTACGAGCAGGACAACGTGGCGATCACCGCAACGACCACCGAACTAGCTGATCGTCAGCGCGAACTCGACTCGGTCTATCGGCGCTGGGAAGAGCTGGAAACAGGCGACTGATTCCAGCAGGCGCGGTCTTCCGCCCAAGAAAA
>JBATAQ010000242.1:0-5560 GCA_049661925.1 Dokdonella sp. | reverse complement strand
GGAGGCAACAATGAATATCGCAAACTTGCGTGACCTACCCGTCGAACAGCGTCTCCACTTGGTCGAGGAGCTCTGGGACAGTATCGCTGTCGACCAACAGGCGCTGGCTCTTACGGACGAACAGCGTAGCGAACTCGATCGGCGCCTGGATGCCTACGAAATCGATTGCGACCCTGGGCGGCCTAGCGACGTAGTGCTGGCTGATCTCCGCAAGCGGCTGTGACTCTCCAACTTCGAATCCGTCCAGAAGCCGAGCGATATCTTCAAGAAGCCGCGACCTGGTACGAGCAGCAAAGAACGGGTTTGGGCAACGAATTTCTTGATGCAGTGCAAAGCACCTTCGGCAAAATATCCGAGCAACCTGCGCTGTATCCGCTCTTGCACCGCAACACACGGCGCGCTTTGACACTACGTTTCCCGTTCGGCGTGTACTACCGCGTGCAACAAGAAGTCATCGTTTTCGTTGCCGTGATGCACGGAAGTCGTAGCCCTCGGCGATGGATGCAACGAACATAACGCGGCGTGGCAGTGGACACAGATTGCACGGTGCCGCCAACTTCCCGCTCCGATAGATGTTGGCGTCGTTCCGCGCTGAAGCAACCGCGCGATTCGATGCTCAACGCGCGGCAGGTCCCTTGCGTGGACGTTGCAGCAACGACACCCATGCAGTTGCACCGAGGATCGGGATCATTTGGCGCAAGCGGGTTGGATCGTCGAGAAACAGCAGCGTGACGGCGATGAGGATGACGCTGACGACGGCTCGGACGAGTACGCTGGTCGCTGGCACGTTGTCGTGCAGTCGGGTATCGACGATGCACGCGGCGATGATCGCGATGGCGAGTACGGCGACGCTAGTCCACAGCGGCCAGCCGGCGTCGACACCGTAGCGGGCGATGAGGCTTGCGGCGATGATGCCGAGGGCGATCAGAACGCTGGGGATCAGTCGAATCAATGTTTGTCGTGTCATGGGGACTCCGTTTTGGGTTGAAACAACCGCTTTAAACTCCGTCATCCTCGCGTAGGCGGGGATCCATTCTGATTCTGCTGTGTCTTCAGTGATTTGAGGAAGATCAAAATGGATTGACCAGCCTGCGGCTGTTGAAGAGCGCCTCCGCCTACGCGGGAATGACGAGAGGTTGAACCGTGAAGCTGCGCGCTCAGCCGGTGATCGCGACGCGCTCGCTCTGGTAGAGCTTGGCGGTCATGAGTACGAACAGCAGGGCGGCGATCGATGTCGTCACGAAGCAGATCAGCAGGGATGAGAACGCAATCGGATCGCCGCGCAGGAAACCCAGGATGCTGACGTGCTGGCCGATCAGCGGCGTAGCGAACATCCATAGTTGCGTCTTGGTGGGGTAAAGCACCATCAACATGGTCGGCACCACCGGCACGAAGGTGAGGATGGCGAGATAGGTTTGCGCTTCGCGGAAGCTGCGTGCGAAGGCGGCGACGAAGGTTTGCAGGCTGGCCAGCATGATCGCCAGCGGCACCATCACGAACAGTGTGCTGGCGATGAATTGCGGACCGAAATCCAGGGTGATGCCGAGCCGCTCGGTCGGCATCAGCTTGCCCGCAACCGCGAAGGCGAGGATGCCGAGAAACACCGTCGTCATCGCGAAGCTGCTGGTCGCGGTCAACTTGCCGACGATGATTTTCCAGCGTGGCACCGGATTGATCAGCAACGGTTCCAGCGATTGCCGTTCGCGCTCGCCGGCGGTGGTGTCGATGGCCAGCGGCATGCCGCCCATGAAGGCACCGAGGATGAAGAAGTACGGCAGGATCGCGAACATGATGCCGCTGCGGCTTTGCGGCGTGGACTGGTCGCGGCTGGCGATGACAATGGGGCGACCAACCGTCGGCGCGATGCCGCGCACCATTAGTCGCTGCGCGCCGATGGTGCCGGCGTAGTTCTCGACGGTGCTGCGTACGCGTTGCACCAGTGCGTTGGCGTCCTGTCGCGACGCATCGAACAGCAGCTCGATCTGGGCCGGCTCGCCCTTGTTCCAGGCTTCGGCGTAGTTCGACGGAATGCGCAGGATGATGTCGTTTTCCTGATCGCGAATCGCTTGTTCGGCATCGGCCGGTGCCGGCGCGATTTCGACGTTCGAGCGCTTCAGTGCGGCGACAAGGTTCGGTGCATGTTCGGCACCGATCACCGGCACCGTGAGTACCTTCTCGGCGCGTTCCATCTCGCGATTGACCGACGCATTGATGATCAGCACGAAGAACAGCGGCGCCATCAGTGGACCAGTCAACAGCGAGTTGATCAGGGTGCGGCGGTCGCGCAGGTTTTCGCGGACTTCTTTGAGGAATACAACCAGTGACGGGCTCATGCGGACAGTCCTTCAGCGGAACCAATGACGTGAACGAAGGCGTCTTCAAGATTCGCCTCGCTGGTTTGTTCGCGCAGTTCATCGGGGCTGGCGTCGGCAACGACGCGGCCATGCGCGATGACGACGATGCGATCACACAGTGCGCCGACCTCCTGCATGATGTGGCTGGAGAACAGCACGCAACGGCCTTGGTCGCGCAGATGGCGCAGGAAGTCGCGCATCGCGCGCGTCGCCATCACGTCGAGGCCATTGGTCGGCTCGTCGAGGATGACGTTGCGCGGATCGTGGATCAGGGCGCGGGCGATCGCGGTCTTCACGCGCTGGCCTTGCGAAAAGCCATCGGTGCGACGGTCGGCGATGTCGGCCATGTCGAGGGCGGCAATCAAGGCTTCTCGACGCTGTTCCAAGGTGGTGTCATCGACGCCTTGCAGCCGACCGAAGTAGTCGATGTTCTCGCGGGCGGTCAGGCGCTTGTACAAGCCGCGCGAGTCCGGCAGCACACCAAGGCTGCGACGCACGCTGACCGGGTCGATGGCGGCGTCGATGCCGTCGATCAGCACCTGGCCGTGATCGGGTTTCATCAGCGTGTAGAGCATGCGCAGCGTGGTCGTCTTGCCGGCACCGTTCGGGCCGAGCAAGCCGGTGATTTCGCCGTCGCGCGCGGTGAACGACACGCCGTCCACCGCCTTGACGTCGCCGAAAGCCTTGTTGAGGTCGCGTAGTTCGATCATGGCGTGGCTCCACTGAAACTGATGAAGGCGGGAATCGGGCCGAGCTGATCGACGCACTTGGTATCGAGCTTGGCTGGTGCGAGTTCGCTGACAAATTTCCCGACCAGTTTCGGTATACAGCCGCGACCAATCACGTTGTGGCCTTGGCCCTTGGCGACGATCAATTTGCCGTTCGTGAGGCCCTTCATCACTTCCTCGCCATAGCGTGGCGGGGTTACCGGATCGAGCTCGCCTTCGAGGATCAATACCGGCTTGTCGCTGACCAGCGACGCATTGAAGTCGGCTGGTCGCGTGCCTTTCGGCCAGATCGCGCATTGCTGCTGCATCACATCGACCATCGTGTTGCCGAGCAAGCTGTTTGCCTGCGCCGGATCAACCTTCATGCGATCAACGTCTTCGCTGCAGATCACCGACAACTGCATCGCGCTGTTGGAGAGCTCTTCCAGCGCGCGCTCCAGCATCTTCGCCTGGCCGAGTAGCGGAGCGGTGTCGCCCTTCAAGGCTTCGCTGATGATCAACGGCAAGAGCGCGGCCGTTTCCGGCGAGTACGCGTGCATGCGTGCGACCGAGGCCAGCACGTTCTCGTTGAGCGTCATCGAGCTTTCAGCAAAATCGACCGGATCGTGCACGGTGACTTTCTTTGGCTCGGCCTTGTAGCGGTCACGCAATGTGAGCAGGTTTGCCATCGGATCGCCGAACGCCTTCTTGCATTGCGGCGTCTTCGTACAATTGGTGAACTGCGCTTTGAGGGCGTCGTCGAGATTGCGCGAGAACTCCTGGCCGAGCACCAGCGAGTTTGGCGCAACACTGTCGAGCACGACGCTGCGCACGCCATCGGGATGCCGCATCAAATATTGCTGGGCGACGCGGGTGCCGTAGGAAACGCCGACGAGATCCAGCGTTGGACCGCCGAGGGCGATGCGCAAGGCTTCGATGTCCTCGACCGCTGCCGTCGTCGTGTACTGACTGGGGTCCGAATGCTGGCTGACCTTGTCCAGGCACTCGCGGGTGCGCTGCTCGATGATGGCAGGATCAAAATCGGCTGCCGTTTCATCCGGTAGCGATGCGCACTCCAACGCATTCGATCCGCCGATGCCGCGCTGGTCGAGTAGAAGAATGTTGCGATTCTTTCGCAGCGGCGCGAAAGCGGGCGCGATCTGCGGCCAGTTGTCGACGGCCGACTGACCCGGACCGCCCGCGATGAAGAAGACAAAGCCATCGGCGACGGCATTGTCGGATTCGATCAAGGCCAGGCGCATGTCGATCTTTCGGCCATCGGGCTTGCTCCGATCTTCGGGCACGGCGAACGGCGCGCAGAACGCCGCCGTCGTCGCCGACGAGCGCGGCTGCTTCAAGTCACACGACGTGAACGCGAGCGTGCCGATCGTGAAGTCTTTCGCGTTCGCCGCGATGGCAACGCGGTTCGCTTCGGGAATCACCGGTACCTCGGGTTTGTCGCGCAGGAAGTGGTGACCGATCGCGCCAACGACGATCACGCCGGCCACTGCATATTGGATTGATTTTTTCATCGGTGCCTTCTTTGAATCGGTTGGTTCTTGGGTTTTGTTGTTCTACTCAGCGCGTTGCCGGCGGCGCAGCTACTCGGATTCCGACGGATTGCCGAAGATGCCGCACCAGTAGCGAAAACGCGTTCGTACGATGATCTGCGCGCTGATCCAGCTCGCCGCCATCACCAGCGAAACGGTGGAAACCTGCACGGTGTAGGCGTTGCCGAGTTCCAGGAACGTGAGCGTCACGACAATGATGAAAGACATCGCGAATGCGATTGCGATGGCTTCCACTTCGATGCGTTGGCGCAATTCGTCGCGGCGACGCAGTCGCTGGATTTCCGCCCAGGCCAGCCATAAAACCGACGGTAACGGAATCAGACAAACCAGGATGCGGACGACGCCCGGCTCGACGCGCTTGGCGAGCATCATCGCTGCGATCACCGACGCGAAGAACGCAAAGCTGGCCGGGCCACAGTCGGCGATGTAACGGCGCAGTGCTGGATTCATCGGGAGTCTCCTCGGTTTGGAAGCGCGGGCGAAATCGACGGCTCACGCATCGGGATTGAAAATCTGTTCGATCGATTGCTCGAAAAGACGGGCAATCAGGAAGGCCAGCGGCAGGCTGGGGTCGTACTTGCCGGTTTCGATCGCGTTGATGGTCTGGCGCGACACCTTCAAGCGCTCGGCCAGGTCCCCCTGCGACCAGCCGCGCTCCGCCCGCAACATGCGCAGCTGGTTGTTCACGGCGTAGGCGTGGTCCGAGTCGGTACCGCGGGATGATGATGCCCGCGCGAACTCGGTTCTGAAGCGTGGTGGGCGTTTCGCATGGAGTTGGCCTTCCAGAACCTGTCAAGGGTACTTGACAGGCATTCTGGCCGGCTCAGTTCCCCATGTCAAGTGACCTTGACACAATGAATAGACCTCCTCCGTCGCCATTGACCAGCTTCGCTGTTGTGGAGCGCTTCCGCTTAGGCGCACTGGTGTC
>JBATAQ010000241.1:0-19468 GCA_049661925.1 Dokdonella sp. | reverse complement strand
GCATGGAAGGCCTGTCCGGCGTTGCCCTGCCCATCGAAGCACATTGCAACGGAACCAGTTTCAGCAACCAGATGCTGGTCACCCATCGCGGCATCAGTGGACCGGCAATCCTGCAAATTTCGTCGTACTGGCAACCCGGCGATGAACTTCGTCTCGATCTGCTGCCCAGCCGTAACGCATTGGAATGGTTACGCACCCAGCAACGCGAGCGTGCAGCAGCAGAACTCAAAACCGTACTCGGCGACGTGATGCCGCGACGGTTCGCACAACGTCTGTGCGAAACCTGGATCGCGAGCAAGCCGATGCGCCAATACAACGAACGCGAACTCGCTGACACCGCGGCCATCCTGCAAGCCTGGCCGCTGGTCGCCAGCGGAACCGAAGGCTACCGCAGCGCCGAAGTCACCCTCGGCGGCGTCGATACCGATCAACTGTCATCAACCACCATGCAATCGAAATTGATCGACAACCTCTACTTCATCGGCGAAGTTGTCGATGTCACCGGCTGGCTCGGCGGCTACAACTTCCAATGGGCCTGGGCATCAGGCCATGCAGCGGGAATGGTGGCATAGCCCGTTCGTGCGTCAACGTAACGCACCGGTGTATCAGGCAGAGAGTGAATCAGGTCGTTGCTGCCAACGCAGAGCAGCGAGGAAATCGCCGACCAAGGTCGCAGTCGCGTTAGATTCGGTTCTATCTTCCGTTCGGTTCACCGACTGGAGGCGGGCTGTCGAATCCATTGGCGAAGACTTTTTCGCTCCAGATATCGGTGATCGGAGTCAGTCCGATCGCGCCGCCGAGTGGCGCGAGACCATACATGGCTTCCAGCGTTGCCAGCATGCGGTAGTGCCCGGTCACTTCGGCATACGAACCTGGGATCAGATTCGCGCCGGCGAAAATCGTTACGATGTTGTTGCCGGCCGAAGCGTCGTCTTCGTCCCAGGTGAGGATGAGCAAGCTGTTGTGGGTTTTCGCCCATGTGGCGTAACCGCCGAGGTTGGTTTGCAGCCAGCTGTCGCCGGTTGCAATGGAACAGTTGTGCATGTCGTTGCAGAGGTCTGGAATCACGTAGGAGAGCGTCGGCAGCGTCGCGTAGTCGCTCGGAAACGCTGTCAATGGTTGATTGCTCGCCGCCGGCACCGTGTCGAAGTTGATCCACGGGCTGTGCTTGCGTGCATAAAAACCCGACGAGCACACCGTGCTGCCTGCCGCGGGCAGTCCTTCGGAATAGCCGACAAATGTGTGACCCGCAGCGATCAGTTGTGCTGCAATGTTGGTTGCACCCGGAAAGCTGAGTGGACATGGATCGCCACTGACACCCTGGGTGGAACCCGAGAACATGGCCAGGTAGTTGGGTTCACTCGGATGGGTCACTGCAAATGACTGGGTGAAATTGACACCTGCCGCAGCCAATGCATTGATGTACGGCGCGCTTGGGCTGCCGATGATTTCGGCGTAGGAATGGTTCTCCATGACGATAATGAGGACGTGGTCGAACATCGGCACGGCTGCCTGCGCAACGCACACAGCCATGACCAGCGACCCGGACAGCACAGTCAGGACGAGCCGCTTCAATTTGCGTTGATTCCGCACGATACAACTCTCGCTGCGCGGACCTGGTGCCGCGTGAAAACTCTACTCCTCAGCCGCGTCGGCTGCACTGCAGCGATGGCCCACCCCGAAGCAGATCTTGCCGGTCAGGCGCGGACCGCTCTTTACGCGTTCCATATCGGCGCGGCAATCGGTCACAACCACTTCCGAACATCTGGCAAGTACTTTTCAAGCGAGCCCGTGTTGACGGCGACGACGCGGTCGCCTTGCTTGACCAGTCCGCGATCCAGCAACTGCGATAGTGCGGCGAGGCAGGCTGCCCCTTCCGGGCTGACCCAGCCGCGGTTGTGTTGCCAGTTGCGGGAAAGTTCGGCGGCGATGTCAGCTTCGTTGACGGCGACCGCCGCTCCGCCGGTGGCGCGGATGATTTGCAACACGCGAAAGTGGCCGACGCCGCCGGGGACGTTCAGACCATAGGCCAGCGTATTGCCGGCCGTGACCACGCTGGTGTCGTCGGCACCGGAGTCAAACGCATCGACCAGTGGCGTGGTGACGGCGCTCTGCACGCAGATCATGCGCGGTCGATCACCGCCGATCATGCCGAGCGCTTGCAGTTCGTCCCAGGCCTTGGCCATTCCCAGTACGCCGGTGCCGCCGCCGGTGGGATAGATGACGACATCGGGCAGCGACCAGTTGGTTTCGCCCGGCAATGGTTCGGCCAGTTCAAGACCGAGCGATTTCTTGCCTTCAATACGCCAACCAGGCTCCTGGAATGTCGCCACGGAGAAGTAGCCTTGCGGAATGTATTTCTCCTTGAGCAAAGCACCGGCCTCGCGAATGGTTGGGCCCTTAAGTTCCAGCATCACTTGATCGGGATGCCGATGCGCAGCAGCGGCGACATTGCCGAGGATCGGCATCGGCGTGTCGTCCGGCATCGCGACGACAATCTGCAAACCGGCAGCGAGTGCATAGCGCGTCAGTGAATCGCCTGCATTGCCTTGTGTTGGCACGGCCAGCTTCTTCAGGCCTAGACGACGAGCCTGTGCCACAACCATCGCCATGCCGCGATCCTTGAAGCTCTGCGTTGGATTGGCGCCGTAACCAGCGTGCGCCCTGCCCTCGTCTTTCAGATGCAAGTTGATGCCGGCCGATTTCGCCAACGGATGATCGGCGTAGTCGAGCAGCGGCGTGCAGCCTTCGCCAAGTGGCACGACGTATCGGGCGTCGTCGGCATTGTTGATGTCCAGCGCCATCAAACCGCCAAAGCGCCAAATGTCACGTCGCTGCGGATTGAACCAGGCCGCGTTGGGTTGCTCGGCGGCGAGCCGTTCGACATCGATGACCATCTCGACCGGTCGTCCATCAACGGGATCAAGATTCATGGGAATGTCGGCGGAATACTCCACGCCCGAACCCAGGCCTCGAAGGCAGCGCACGTAAGACATCGTGATCATTCCTATCCACTACACGGACACAGATGATAGGCCGGGATCGAATTGTGGCGTGTAGTTGCCGAGGGATGCTCTGAACCAGTAGGCGCCGTCTGCGCCTACTGGTTCAGAGCATCCCTAGATGAACTCAGCGGGTGCTGCGGTCGGCGTGCGATGCGGCGAGTCGGTGACCAGGACGTCGTCGGTGGGCAATGGCAAGCCCTGGAAAAACGCCAAGGCGCAGGCGTTGCTTGCATCGATGGCATCGAAAGGCGTGCCATGTCGCGACCCTCGAACGACCGCTAGCTGCGCACCTGAGCGGAGCGCGTACTGATGCTTTTCCGCCAGCGGTGTGTAGTCGTGTTCTGCGGCCAGCATCAGCATGGGCACGTCGAGTTCGTGAAGTCGATCGATGGCCGACCAGCCAATTAACGCCCGAACGCTGTGCAGATATTGTTGTTGCTGCAAACCGCCGACCACACTGATCACGCGCTCGCGCATCGCCTGCTGGTGCGGCGCGGGAAACATACGCTTGCCAACCATTGAAGCGGTGCGACGCAGCCCAAGTGCGCGTATTAGAGTTAGTTGCCCAAAGACCTCCAGCCACTTTCTCCACGTATTGACGCGGTAGCACGGCAGACTATTGATCGTCATCACGCGGCCGATCTGTTTGGGTCGCTGCAACGCCATTTCCAAAGCGACCGCACCGCCCATCGAGAAGCCAAGCAGGTGGACATGGTGTTCGCCGAGCGAATCGAGCAGTTCCCAGACATCAGTGGCGAAGCGATCAATTCGATACGGTCCCGCCGGTGCGTCGCTGAGACCGGATCCGCGCAAGTCGGGCGCAATCAATCGGAAATGCGGAGACAGGGCTTCGACCTGGAACGCCCAATCGGCACCGCTGGAACCCAGCCCGTGCAGCAGCACCAGCGTTTCGCCCTGCCCGGCGACGCGATAGTGCTGGCGAATCTGATCGGACTGAAAATATGGCATTGCAGCACGCTAGCACGCATCGTGCCGGGTACCAACACGTCGCTGCGTCAAAGCGGCGTGATGCACGCGAGCGAGGTCGGCTAGAATGCGCGCCCCGCTGCCGTCTTCCGCGATTCCCCTTGATTGCATTTAGAAACTTCGCCTTGCGGCGAGGCACTCAATTGTTGCTGTCCGATGTCGATCTGGCGATCCATGCCGGCTCGCGGGTGGGCGTAATCGGTCGCAATGGCTGCGGGAAATCGAGTCTTTTTGCTGCGGTGCAAGGCGAGATTGAGGCGGATCGCGGCGATGTTGATGTTTCACCGAAAATTCGTATTGCGAGTGTCGACCAGCAGACTCCACCGCTGCGCGACCCGGCTATCGAGTTCGTACTCGCCGGCGATGTCGAGGTATTCGAGATTCTGCGTGGCGAAGCGGAAGCGTCCGAGAACGAAGACTGGGATGCGGTTGCAGCGGCGCATCAAAAGTTGGCCGAGATCAACGGCTACGATGCCAGCGCGCGTGCGGGTCGCTTGTTGCATGGTTTGGGTTTCACGCCTGAGATGCACAATCTGCCGGTTTCCGATTTCTCAGGTGGCTGGCGTGCGCGATTGAACCTGGCGCAAGCCTTGATGATGCCGAGCGACCTGCTGTTACTCGATGAGCCAACCAACCATCTCGACCTTGATGCCGTGCTGTGGCTGGAACAGTGGCTGCTGAAATATCCCGGCATGCTGATGATGATTTCGCATGATCGCGAATTCCTCGATGGCGTCAGCACGCACACGCTGCACCTGCACGAGAACCGCGCCAAGCTCTACATCGGCGACTACACCAGTTTCGAGCGGCAACGCTCGGAGCAACTCAAGCAGCAACAGATTGCGTTCGAGAAGGAACAAACCGAGCGCGCTCACTTGCAGTCCTTCATTGATCGCTTCAAGGCGTCGGCCGCAAAAGCCAAGCAGGCGCAGTCACGAGTGAAGCGACTGGCGAAACTTTCCGGTACCGAAGCAGTGCGTGCCGAGCGGCAGATTCACATCAACTTCCTGGAGCCACTGAAGTTGCCCACTTCGCTGATCCGGCTCAACGATGTCGACGCGGGTTATGGCACGACGAAGATTCTCTCCAAGGTCGGGTTTGGCCTGGAATCCGGCGATCGCATTGGCCTGCTGGGCCCGAACGGCGCAGGCAAGTCGACCTTGGTGCGAACCCTGGTTGGTGAACTGCCGCTGCTGTCGGGCGAACGCGTCGTCCATCCCGACATGGAGCTGGGATACTTTGCCCAGCACACGGTCGAGTCGCTGCACGAAGGCCGAACGCCGATCGACCATCTGCGCGACATTTCGCCAAACGGCTCGCTACAGGATTTCCGCGACTATTTCGGACGATGGAACTTCCCCGGCAATCGTGCCTTTGAAGTGATCGACGGATTCTCCGGCGGCGAACGTGCACGCCTTGCCCTGGCCCTGATTGCCTGGCGCAAGCCAAACGTGCTTCTGCTCGATGAGCCGACCAACCACCTTGATCTGGAAATGCGCGAAGCCCTGGCCGAAGCACTCAGCGATTTTGGTGGGGCCATCGTGCTGGTCTCGCATGACAGACACTTGACCGGCCTGGTCTGTGAGACCTTCTGGCGCGTCGCCGATGGTGTGGTTGAAGAATTCGAAGGCGATCTCGACGAGTACGCAGCATGGCTGCGTTCGCGCGCATCAAAGTCCGGGACCAGCAGCGCGTCGCATGGTGGCAAGACGCACTGACGACAGGTGCCGGCAGACGCAAGGTTCGGAGGGAGGGGAGGTGATGAGCCTTCCCGACCCCTGTCGACGATTTTTATATGGTTGCCGAACAAAGCTGGCAAGAGGATTCCGGACAGCCCTGTGCGGAAGCGAGGATGGCGAACCGCTTCTCTACTTCAGCGGCGCTGCCTTGCGCTGCGCAATGATCTTGTTGATGAACTTGACGCTGTCATCCAGCGCGCTCGCTTTGCCGCGAAACGTCGGCGAAACCGAAAGCAGAATGCCGGAGTGGGTGACGTCGGGATAAATGTTCACCTCGACGCGTCCGCCCTTGGCTTTCACGGCTTGCGCCAGCGTAGTCGAGTTCTTCGGCCACACCGTGTCGTCGGCCGAGCCGTGCAACAACAGCATCGGCGGTTCATCGCCATCAACGAAGTTGATTGGCTGTGTTCGCGCCTGTTGTTCAGGCGTGCTGCCGAACATGCCGATCATGTCGTCGGCCGTCAGCGGGAGGAAGTTGTATGGACCGGCCAGGCCAATCGCACCAGCAAGTCGGGTCGGCTTGATCTGGTGCGGTGCCATCCACTTCGCATTGGTCGCCAGCATCAGGGCAAGATGCGCACCGGCGGAGTGACCCATCACGAATAGCTCGTCGGGATCGCCGCCATATTCCGCCGCGTGTTCGAACGACCATGCCAGTGCATTGGCAGCGTCGGTCATGAAACCGTCGAACTTTACCTGCGGGTATTTGCGGTAGTCGGGCAGAATGGCGACGAAGCCGTGACGTGCCAGCGCTTCGCCGAACCATTGATAGTCCGCGCGCTTGCCGAATTCCCAACGGCCGCCGTAGTAGAAAACGACGACCGGTGCGTTACTCGCATTTTTCGGTCGATAGATATCGAGCTTCAGGTCAAGATTTTGATTAAAGGTGATATCACGAGCTTCCACGAGATCCGCGTCGGGCGACAACACGTTCAGCCCTGAAAACAGTACGGACGAGCAACCGGCGACGGCCGCGACCGACGCCAGCAAAGCGAGCCGCGCGTAGCTGCGGGAAAGCATCTTGAAAAAAGGATTCATTGAAAGACAACCAGATCGAAGGAGCGCGCAATCGTAAGCGCGCTCCAATTTACGATGACTGATCGTCGTTCGGATGCAGTCGATGCAAGGACTGCGCGTCAGCTCGTTCGACTCAGTAGACGCCCATGAAGTCACGCTTGCCGATGGCGATGCCGTTGTGACGCAGCAGCGCGTAGGCCGTGGTGACGTGAAAGAAGAACTGCGGCAAGCCGTAGTGCATGAGATAGGCGTCGCCCTTGAAACTGCGTTCTTTGGGTGTTCCAGGGCGCAGCACGATGTCGCGAGCGGCGGCATCGTCAAACTTGTCCGCATCAAATGAACCAATGAAGGACAAGCTCGCCGCGATCAACTCGCGCAAGTCCGCGAAGGTCGATTGGGAATCCTGATGGCTCGGCACATCAACGCCCGCCAATCGGGCGCTGACGCCGCGCGCGAAATCACAGGCAATCTGGACCTGTCGAAGCAGCGGAAACATGTCCGGGAACAGCCGCGCCTGCAGGTAGGCGTCGGCGTCGATCTTGGCGCTTTCGGCATGCTCGCTGCCCTTGGCAAGCATCGAATCGAGACTGCCAAGCATCTGGGTAAATACGGGAACACTTGCGGCGTACAGCGAGATGCTCATGGCGGATCGGTTCCCGATTGGTCAGTTAAAAAGGTCGTGTGCCGCGCGACACAGCGACGTGCTGGATCAGGCAGATAAGCCAATGATGACTCGATCAGCGCTTTGCAGAGGCGGCTTTCGAAGCCGCTTTTGGGGCTGCCTTGGGTGCAGCTTTCTTTGCAACTTTTGGAGCTGCCTTGGAGGCAACTTTTGGCGCAACTTTCGCAACTGGCGCTTTCGCAACAGGCGCCTTCTCAACGGGCGCTTTCACGACGGCCGCTTTCACGACCAGTGGTTTCGCGACAGCTTTCGGATCGGGTTTCGGCTTCGCCTTGCTGTGCGAGCCACGACCCTTGGTTGCCGGTGCAGGTGCCGGGTTGGGATCGAGATCCTTCAACAGGCGTTGCAGATTGACGGGAATCATCACGCCATCGCCGGCGAGGTCCAGCGACGCCTTGCTGTCCTTTGCCAGTGCTGCGCGATCAAGATAGACCTCGGCACCCACTTCCGGCGGGCGCTTGGAGCTGCACACCCTGGGACTGATCTGAAGCATGCTGGTACCGGACTTTCGCCACGGCTGGTCCGGCAATAGGCGGGAAACCATGACGCTGTCCAGGTGAACGCCGACACTGATGGCGTCGATGGCGGCACATTTGCCGATGCCGATGTCGTAACTCATTCTGATCTCCTTGGCACCGTCGTTCGACGGATGCAGCAACGGTTGGTAACAGTGCTTGAATTGAATCGAACGACGCAGGATGCGGTGAGCGCCTGGATGCGTTGCCAAACCAATCGACGACCACCGTCGTCGATCAAGGACGCATCAAGATGCTGTGGCGGTGCCCGCTTAAAACCCCGAAAACCGGGACAATCGTGGGCTTTGCAGCCGTGGCAGCCGCGCATTATGCCGGAATTCGGGCTTCCCTGCCCCAAACTCGTCGAAAACGCAAATTATTGCTTGCCGGCTCCGGTAAATTTTGCACGGTCGGCGTCGCGTACGGCACGGAATTCAGAGTCTTCCGACCAGTTCGGCCAGGTGTCGGAGTTGGCCAGGTCGTCGCCCAGTTTGTAGAGCAATTGCAGGTCATGAGCCATTCCGGCGAAAGTCCAGCTCGCTTCCCAATGGTCGGCTGGTTGGTGATAACGCTCGGTGACGTACTTTTTACCTTCCGCCTCACCTGCTGCGATGCCTCCAACAACCAGGTCGTTGCCCGATCCAAACGACAGCGCCGGAACGCCACGCTTGGCGAACGAGAAATGGTCGGAGCGGAAGAAGCTGCCCGCTTCCGGATGCGGATCAGTCACGTACTTCATGCCGGCCTTCTCACCATCTGCAACCAGGCGATCCAGCAGATCCGATTTCGCGCTGCCGGAGGTGGTGAAGTTCTTCGCAAGTCCGCCCGGATCCAGCGCGTCCATATTGATGACCGCAACCGTTTCGCCGGTCGGATAGAGCGGCTTGGATGCGTAGTATTCCGAACCCAGCAGACCTTTTTCTTCCGCCGTCACATTGAGGAAAACCACCGAGCGTTCCGGCTTGGGCTGGCTGGCGAAGGCGCGACCAATCTCGATCAGCGCAGCCGTGCCAGTCGCGTTGTCCACTGCGCCGTTGTAGATGGTGTCGCCCTTCGCATCCGGCTTGCCGATGCCCAGGTGATCCCAATGCGCGCTGTAAATCACGGTTTCATCCGGGCGCTTGCTGCCGTCAATGCGACCGACAATGTTTTGCGAGGTGATCACCTTGCTGTCGACGTCGTACTTCGCCGCCATCGTTATGCCCTTCAGCTCCACAGGCTTGAAGTCACGCGTTTGCGCCAGTTTCTTCTGTGCGTCGAAATCCAGACCAGCCTTCTTGAACATCTCGACAGCGAGATCACGCTGGATCCACGCTTCCATCTGCGGATGCACGGTCTTCGGGTTGTCGCGCACGACGTCAAACATGGTGTTCGTGTTCGAGTTTTTTACGGTCGCCCATCCATACGAGGCCGGCGCGGTTTCATGCACAATCAGGATACCGAGTGCGCCCAGTCGGGCAGCTTCTTCGTACTTGTAGGTCCAGCGGCCGTAGTAGGTCATCGCCTTGCCGCCAAAGTCGCCCTTGCCCGTCTCGAAATCGGGATCGTTGATGAGGACGACGATGATCTTGCCCTTCACATCCATTCTCTTGAAATCGTCCCACTTTCGCTCAGGCGCCGTGATGCCGTAGCCGGTGAAGATCAAGGGCGCATCGCTGAAATTGACGGATGTGGAGCCCTCAGTTGCCGCGCGGACGGCGATTTCATTGCCCTGCGTCAGCTTCTGCTTCTTTCCATTTATTTCCAGACTCAGGCTCGGCTCGCCCTTGATTTCTGCACGCAACAGCGGCACTGCCTGGGTCCACGCGCGCTTGCCGTCGGTCAGGTCGCCGCCGGGCTGCAGGCCGGCCGCCTTCATCTGTTCGATGACATAGGCCACCGTTTTCGTTTCGCCTTCGGTCGCAGGACCGCGACCTTCGAAAGCATCAGACGACAAGGTCTTCACCTCGTCAGACAGTCGTTGCGGATCGAATTTCGGCATTTCATGGGCACCGGCGACGGCACTCACGGACAGCACAATCAATGACAAGGGAATGCTTTTCATGGGCAACCTTTCTTGTTGGATAACCGGGCGATAGTAGTGCGGCTACCCGGAAACTGCGCCTGACGAAAGTCCCGGTTGTTCAGGAAGCGTGACCGAAACGCTGCCGCTCGCGCCATTCCGTCAAGGCAACTTGATAACGGCCCAGCGCCTCGCCGTAGACGTCGTTGACACATCGCGGACATCCATCGCCACAGCAGTCGCCGGCTTCCGGCGCGGTCGGTGCAACGGGTTCTCGATCGTTGCTTTGCTCACTCATTGCCATCAATCAGACGTTAACTGCATGCGAGCCCATTGCACGATCTGGTCGGCACCCATCGCACCAGATTGGCGCGCGATTTCTTTTCCGGACTGGATCAGCAACAAGGTCGGGATGCTGCGTATGCCGAATCGCGAACCGAGCGTCGGTTCGGCTTCGGTATCGACCTTGGCCAGGCGCATATCGGGTTCCAGTTGCTTTGCAGCGGACGCAAATTGCGGCGCCATGGATTGGCAAGGCCCACACCACGGCGCCCAGAAATCGACCAGTAGCGGCAGATTGCTGCGAACGGCGTGGTTGTCGAACGTGGCGGCAGTCAGCACAACCGGTGCGGCTGCAAACAAGGCTTGGTGGCAGCGGCCACAGTTGGGTGATTCCGAAAGGCGTTGCGCTGCGATTCGATTGACGACAGCGCAATGCGGGCAGGCGAGTTGAATGAGGTCGTCGGACATGGCTGAATCCTTGATGCGTTCTGACAAATATCAATGCGGCTTCACTGCGAAACAATCAAGATCGTTGGCGAACTGGACATCGCCGTCCCACGATTTCGCTATCGCTTTTAGAGTCGATTCTTCCTGGCCCATACTTCGTGACATCCGGTGGGAGAGCAGCAGCGCGTGCACCTTGGCAGCGGCTACGACCTTGCCGATCTGCGACGGCGGCATATGCAGGTCGAGGATGGAACCGGTTGCGGCTTCGGGAATCGCGTTGTGTGCAACCAGCAGGTCGGCATTGGTTGCGAGTGCTTCCAGATTCTTTCCGTCGGTATCGCCACTGAAGACGATCGATACCCCACTCGCTTCCACGCGCCAGGCCAGGGCCGGCACATTGCCATGATGCTGGCGCAATGCTGACACCTTCAGCCCGTCTGCGTCGAAAATCAGTTTCGGCAACCGCGGCTCAGTTTCGATGTCACTCGGCGTCAACGCATACGCTCCCGCACTCGCCTCACCTTCCGCCGGCAAGTAATCGGACAGATAGCGATAGCTGCCATCGGGTTTTGCGAACAGCGACTGCAGGAACTGCGTCGTCGAGGGGAAGCTTGCATTTCCCGCTGGTCCGCGCACCGGCAATGGACGCTTTCGATCCTGGAAATAGGACGACTTCACCAGCGCCGCGAAGTCCGCGCTGTGATCGATATGGAAGTGACTGAACAACACCAGGTCGAGATCGGAAACCTTGGCACCGGCTTCGCCGAAGCGAAGCGCAGTGCCGCCGCCACTGTCGACCAACACGCTCGGCTTGCCCTCACGACGAATCAGATAGCTGGTCGATGCGCGGTCGCCCATCAACTCAGGTCCGCCCGATCCCAGCACCTGCAGCTCAATGCCTCTACCCGTGCACGATGCTGCCATTGCGGGCGTGGCGACCATCGATGCAATGGATGCCGCTATCGCATAACGAAGTAAACGGTTGGTCTGCGCACAAGGCGACATGCTGAGCTCCCGATCTGTCGCCGATTGCGACCCGGTCAATCGATACGCGACTGGCACCCAATCCAACGTGAAGTGCCGGCGCCAGATGAACGAGCTAACCGGCGCCGACCAGAAATACCGGGAGCGCGGCGAGGCCCAGCATCAAAGCGATGCAAATCAAGGCGACGAGAAATTTCTTCGGATCATGGCGAGCTACGGCAAGGATTGACGACCGTGTTCCAGCTTGTCGAGAATCTTCGTACTCGGCGCGCGCTTCGTGCTGCCGCTTCGCTTGGAACTCGTCGAGCAAGGTCTTTGCCGCGCCGTAGTCATCGTTCTCACTGATCCAGATCGCACCCGGCGAAATGCCCCAACGGTTTGGCGCGATCTCGTACCAGTCGAACCTGGCTTCGTCGAGTAGCTCGCGCACCGCCACCGCCTCGTCATCGGGCACATGGTGCAGATTCATTAGCATTCGGGACATGGAATGAGCTTACCCGCTTAGCGCAACTGGCTGTCCTTGCTGCCGCGTCGATTGACGCCGCCGGTCGTGCGAGCTTCTTCGTCGCGGTCGGCTTGACAGGTGATGCAAAGGCGAACGCCAGGCACCGCATCACGTCGCGCTTTTGGGATTTCTGCATCGCACTCTTCGCAGTGGCTCAGCCCCGGGCCATGCTTGAGTTGTGCGCGCGCACGCTTGATCGCATCGGCGACCGTCGCATCAATCTGATCCTGCACCGCGCCATCGCCGGCCCAACCAGTAGCCATCTGAACCTCCCACTCTCCATCAATGCGTGTCATCCACTATGGGGATGCGACGACAGCCCCGCAAGCCGTCCAGCAACGTTCATGCTGGCGTTGCGCTCAGGTTTACTTCCTTACACTGCTCGGCCCGCGACGCGCCTCGTGTCGTTTGAAAGGAGACTGCAATGCACAAGATTCCCAATAACACTCTGGTCGTCGTCGCTGATGGCAATGGCGCGCGACTGTTCCGCAACGTCGGCGAGAACAACGCCATCAAGCTGAGCCAGGACAAGGTTATCGAACCGATCGAAATGAATGGGCCTTCCGGCTCGGCACCCAAGGACACGAGCATCAAGCAAATGGAGGAAGCTACCTTCGCCAAGCAACTGTCCGACTGGCTCAACGACAAGGCGCTGAAGAACGCCTACTCGCACTTGGTGCTGATTGCCGACCCATCCACGCTGGGACACGTGCGTCCGCAGTTGCACAAGGAGACCGAGCAGCGCTTGGTCGCCGAGATCGGCAAGACGTTTACCAACGCACCGATCGAGGACATCGAACGCGCATTGAAGGCCGACTGACGTTTTCTTCGCGAGCGATCGCCGAGCTGGCGATCGTTTTCGTGCTGTCGGTCGACAATGGCAGAAACGCGTTGAATCCATCCGGGCGGGCTACAACTGCGTTGTGAGGGGGTAAAACGCGCCTTCGGCGAGCCGCGTGTACCAGGGGCGGTCGTTCCACATCTCAGCTGTGTACGGCGTCGACTTCGCCAGGTCCGCTTCGAACACTTCCGTCATCTGCCGTGCGAACGGCTCGTCGAATATATTCATGCTCGCTTCGTCGTTGAGCTGGAACGAGCGGATGTCGAAGTTGGTCGAGCCGACCGACACCATCAAGCCATCGATGATGAGCATCTTGGTGTGCATCATCGTCGGCGTGAATTGCTGGATGGTCACGCCCGCCGCCAGCAGGTCACCCCAGAGTGCGGTCGAGCGTAGACGTACGGCTTCCGAATCGATGTGCTCGCCGGGCACCATGATGCGGATGCGAACGCCGCGCCTGCGAGCGTCGAGCAGGGCATCGAGCGCCAACTTGTCGGGGACGAAATACGACGCGGCGAGATCGATGGTTTTCTCCGAGGCGGCAATGGCCATCAGGTACATCAGGTGCATGCTTTCGCTGCCACCCGCTGGTGACGCGAGGAACATCTGGGCACGCATGCCGCCAGAGGTCGGCGTGATCTCCGGAAAGTACTCGGCGCCGTTCAAAACGTCGCCGGTCTGCTTGATCCAGTTATCGTTGAAAGCGGCCTGGATCTGCGCCACCACGGGTCCCTCCACCCGGAAATGTGCGTCGCGCCAATGTTCGGGGTCCTGTGCATCACCTTGCCACTGATCGGCGATACCGACGCCGCCCGTGAAACCAATCGTTCCATCAACGACCAGCAACTTGCGATGGGTGCGATTGTTCATCCGGCTGAAGTTGTACCAGCGCAATGGACGGTAGCGATGCAGCTTGACGCCTGCCTTTTCCATCTCATCGAGCTGCTCTTGTTCCATCTTTATGCTGCCGAGCCAGTCGATGGTGACGTTGACCGGCACGCCAGCCCGCGCACTTTCCGCCAGCGCGTCCGAAAATTCCTGGCCGATTGACCCCGACCAATAGATGTAGGTTTCGAACGTGATCGACACCTTCGCGCCACGAATCGCTTCCAGCATCGCTGGGAAGATGTCGCTGCCGTTCTGCAACGCCGTTACCTTGTTGCCATCGACAATCGTCGGCCCCAGCAGTACCGACATCTCGCGCTGGAATTGCGCGTCATGGACGCCGTAACGATGCTCGACCTTGCGTTCGATCTTCTTGTCTGGCCGGACGAAATTCATTGCAAGAAGCACGAGCAACAGGGTTGCTGCAATGCTGATCAGGATGACCCATTTCATGATGTTCGTTCCCCGTGAGCGTGCGGCAGTCTAGATGATTGAAGGCGTCGGATTCGCGTATCTCAGGGCAATCCACGCAACGTTCATCCTCACTCGGATAGAAATGATCGTGTGGCTGGGCACTGCCGCATTCCTCATCCCAACGAGAGCAAGCCATGAGCAACGCAAAGGAACTTGAAGAGAAATTCTGGAAAGCATTGGAGTCCGACCGCACCGTGATGCTTGGGCTGGACGGCGTCGAAGATGGTCATTCCCGTCCGATGACGGCGCAAGCCGAAAACCAGCAGAGCCCGATCTGGTTCTTCACATCCAAGGACAACGGTCTGGTCAAGCATCTCGACAAGGGTCGCCGTGCAACCGCGTCGTTCGCATCGAAGGAGCACGATCTGTTCGCCAGCATCAATGGCAGCCTGCATGTAGACAATGATCGCGCCGTGATTGACAGACTCTGGAACCCATTCGTCGCCGCCTGGTACACCGGCAAGGATGACCCGAAGCTGCGGTTATTGCGGCTGGACGCTGAGCACGCCGAGGTTTGGCTCAACGAATCGAGCCTGCTCGCTGGCGTGAAGATGGCCTTGGGCATCGACCCGAAAAAGGATTACAAGGACAAGGTTGCTGACGTCGACCTGCGCTGACCTGGCGAGACATCCCGATCGCCTGTGGGGATCGGATATTCATAATTGTTGAGCCTTCGTCTCGAAGTTCGGATCATTCGACGCTTCCGCGATTTCGTTTCCCCGGCGCAGGCCGGGGTCCAGTGGACGACGGCTTCTGGCACTCTTTTGGAGGCTGTCGAGACAGCACCGCATCAGAGGAAGATTGCCAGCGACATCTACCCACTGGACCCCGGCCTGCGCCGGGGAAACGAGCGGGTTTCGGTGCGCAGACCCCGGCAATGAGCCGCCGACATGGCGTCGCTCAGTCAAGCAGAATTATTCCGGACAGCAGTGCGCCCACGCGGGAATGACGACAACGAGGGTTGGACAGAAACCACGTGGGAGTGGCATCGTTTGACAGTGATTGAACCTGACGAACATGCAGACTCAACGACCTGTCGCCGCGCAGCTGGCGTCGAAGAGCAGGCAATGGTCCACGTCGCAGAAGTTCTAGGAAGCATCCACACCACCGGCTTCCCCGGCCTGCTGCGTAAGCTCGAAAGTTGTCTGGTTGTCAGCACCTATCAAGCCGGCAAACTGGTCATTCTGCGTCCCGATGGCAAGACCATCAACACGCACTTCCGTACCTTTGATCGGCCCATGGGAATGGCCGCCGATCGCGAGCGGCTGGCACTGGGCACGCGCGCGGAGATCATTGAATTTCGCAATATGCCGTCGCTTGCTAGGCGCTTGCACGAACCGCCCCGTCACGATGCCGTTTTCCTCGCCCGACGCGCCCATGTAACGGGTGCCATCGACATCCACGAGATGGCCTGGGACAAGGATGGCGAACTGTGGTTCGTCAACACGCTGTTTTCATGCCTGTGCACGCTGGATGACCGATCAAGCTTCGTGCCGCGCTGGCGACCTTCGTTTGTGAGCGGTTACGCGGACGAGGATCGTTGCCACTTGAATGGTCTCGCTTTGCGCGATGGTGTGCCACGCTATGTTACTGCGCTGGGCGACACCAACACGCGACAAGGTTGGCGCGACAACAAGCGCAATGGTGGTGTGTTGATTGATTGCATCGAAAATCGTGTTGTCGCGCGTGGCTTGTCGATGCCGCATTCGCCACGCTGGCATGACGGCAAGTTGTGGGTGCTCGAATCGGGACGTGGCGCATTGGTCACCGTGGATCCCGACAGCGGCGAAAAAACCGATATCGCCCGCCTGCCCGGCTTCGTGCGCGGACTCGATTTCATCGGCCCGGTTGCGTTCATCGGCTTGTCACAACTGCGTGAAACCAACGCCTTCGCCGAAATCGAAATCACCGACGAAAACAGCGAACGCCAGAGTGGCGTGTGGGCGGTCCATATCGGTACCGGCAACACGATCGGCTTGCTGAAATTCACCGGCAACGTGCAGGAAATCTTCGCTGTACAAGCCTTGGCCGGCACGCTGTTCCCCGAGATCATCCACGAAGGTGACTATCTCGCCACGTCTTATGCCCTGCCCGAGGACGCGCTGCGCGAGGTGGAACAACGAACGGCAATGAGCGATGGTGTTGATGGGTGACGCGTCAGCTTTCGGCAGACGTATTCAACTCGAAACCCGGTTGTCGATTGGCACGGCTTGCGTCGCCGCCGTAATGCGCAATCACCCGGCGATTCATCACCCAAAACCACAGCGGCGGAATCATCGCGACGGGAATCAGGCCGCCGTAGCCGGTGGGCAACTGCGGACTGTCGTCGAAGTGACGCAGGCTTTGGTAGGCGCGGCGCGGGTTGGCGTGGTGATCGGAATGGCGCTGCAACTGATACAGCATCAAATTGCTGGCGATCTGGTTGCTGTTCCAGGAATGCTCGGGCTCACAGCGCTCGACCCGACCATTCACCACATTGCGGCGCAAGCCGTAGTGTTCGATGTAGTTGACCGCTTCCAGCAGCGTGATCGCGTAGAGCGCCTGTGGCACAAGCAGCCACAAGGCGGGCCAACCGAGCCATGCCGTCAGTACTGCGAACGCAACGACAGTGATCGCCCAGGCCTGCAGGTTGTCGTTGTGGATGCTCCACACCGACTTGCCGTCGCGCGCGAGACGCTCGCGCTCGATGCGCCATGCGGAACGCACGCCGCCTAACAATGTGCGTGGCAGGAATGCGTAAAACGATTCGCCCAAACGCGCGCTGGCCGGGTCGTCGAAGGTGGCAACGTTCTTGTGATGGCCGCGATTGTGTTCGACGTAGAAGTGCCCGTATGCGGATGGAGCGAGGCTCAGTTTTGCAAACCAGTGGGCAAGCGCGTCGCGCTTGTGGCCCCACTCATGGGCGGCGTTGATGCCGGCGCTGCTGGCCGTGCCGACCGTGATCATCAAGCCTATCCACTCGAAAGTCGTCAATGAATGATGCGTCACCACCCAGGCGCCCAGCACCAAGCTGATCCATTGCAGCGGCAAGGTTCCCAGCAATGTCCAGCGGTAATAGCGATCACTCTCGTGTCGCTCGATGGCGGCTTCGGGTACGTTGCGATCATCGGCACCGAACGCCGTGTCGAGGATGGGTACCAACACATAGACGACGACAGGGCCGGTCCACCAGAACCAGCCGGACCCAGTTGCCTGCACCAGCGCGTAGGAAATCAATACCAGGGCGGGAACAAAAAGGCTGGCAAGCCACCAATAGCGGCGGCGGTCGGTCCAGGGTTCACTGGTGATGGAATCGGCACTCATCGATGCAGGCTCGCTACTGTAGAACAGGAATCGCCAGGCTGCGATCAGCATCGCCGGTCGCACCCGTGCGCAGGTTTGGTGGAATGTGGCCGACGTCGCCGACCGCGATCACCTTGAACTTGCCATCCGCCTCGACGCGAATGGTAGTGACGCTGGCGTGCCCCACCGACATTTCCAGCCAGGCCTTGCTGTCGACGCCGAGTGCTCGCGTGGTCAGGTAGCGGATGACGTTGCCGTGGCATACCAACAAGTCGGTCTGCTCCCTGCCCGCCGCCGGCTTGAAGAAACGATCAAAGTCACGATCCAGTTTTTCCTTGCAGGCAGCGAGATCGGTCGGCTTTTCACGCGCCATGATGTCGGCACGTCGCGTCGGCGGCGTGCACTCGGCGAGATCGTCGATCACTTCGAAACGCAGTTGCGGGAATTCCGGCGCAATCGAGGCTGCGGTATCACGTGCCCGCTGCATCGGGCTGACATAGAGATGATCGAAACCCGTCGCCAAACCGCGCAGGCGTGCGCCAGCCAGATAGGCCTGCGCGACGCCGAGCGATGACAGGTGCGGACCGATCTTCTCGTCGACCGAATGATCCGCGACGTAATTGCCGTGGCGGACCAGAACGATGGTTCGCGCGGCTGATTTTTCGGCATCCGCCGCTTGCGCGAGCGGAGCGCCGATGAGGAAACAGAGGGCGAGCAACAGCATTTTCATGGTGTCAGTATGCCAAGAAATCCGCGACGTGCCGTGACGATCTTTACGACAAACCCTGCCCAGGCCGCATGCAATCAGCTGCGAAGTTTCCCATTGAACAAGGCCAAGGTCTTGCTCCAGGCTTCTGCTGCGGCATCCTTATCGAAGCGCGGCGTGGTGTCGTTGTTGAAGCCGTGCTGGGTGCCTTCGGGCTGGAACAGTGCGTATTTCACGTCCGCTGCATTCAATGCCTTTTCGTACTCCGGCCAGCCGGCGTTGACGCGCTCGTCACTGCCAGCAAGAACGACCAACATTTCAGCCTTGATGTTCTTCACGTCATCGCTGTCTGGTGCCGATCCGTAGAACGGCGCGCCTGCGGCGAGGCTCGGAATTTTCGTCGCAAGGAAGTTGACGATGCTGCCGCCATAGCAAAATCCAACCGCACCGAGTTTGCCGTTGCCGCCATCGATGTTCTTTGCGACATCAGCCGCTGCAAGCATGTCTTCGCGGGTCTTGGCCTGGTCGAGCTTGCCAAACAAGGCGCGCGCATCGTCCTCGTTGCCGGGATAGCCGCCCAGCGGGAACAGTGCATCGGGCGCGAAGGCGATGAAGTTGTCGAGAGCGAGACGGCGTGTGATGTCTTCGATATGCGGATTCAAACCACGATTCTCATGGATCACCAAGACCACCGGCAGCGGGCCATCGGCCTTGGCGGGGCGCGCCAGATAACCACTGGCGTTGCCGTAGCCCTTGGGCGACTCAAACGCGAGTGTCTTCGTGCTGATCCGCGCATCGTCGGGCTTCACTTTCTGAGCTGCCGCGAAGTTCGGGCTTAGCGCCGCGAGCAGACCGACTGCACCTGCACTGCCGATGGCGAATCGGCCCGCAGCAGAAAGAAAGCCGCGACGGTCGATGGCCCCGTGCACGTACTGGTCGAACAGCTTCATTACTTCCGGATCGAAGTCACTGGCCTTGCTCGGTGTCTTGTCGCTCATCGAATTCTCCGCATGGTGGATGGGATGCTGCCTGAGCATAGGTGGCCCGCGTTACGTGGCGGTGAACTTGCGGCTCCACCGTGCTTTGTAGCCCGGCACGCGCAGCGCGCCGGGGCC
>JBATAQ010000240.1:0-13746 GCA_049661925.1 Dokdonella sp. | reverse complement strand
GATCACCATCAGCTATCTGGTCTGCGCCAAGCTCAAGCACTTGCCGAAGAACCCCTGGACCACCGCCCGTCAACATCCGGCAGTCTGAACAACCCGATCATCTTCCACACGAAACGAGAGAGAACCTGATGTAGTCGAGCCGTTCCGTCGCGGTCATGCCTGTTCCAAGAACGGGGTCTATCTTCGGATCATGCAGCTGACGAGGCTGTCGTCGAAGACTAGACTGAAGCCGGTGGCGAGGGTGTGGCTCATGGGGTTCGCATCTATCACCGGATGCTCAACTCTGAAATGCCGCCCTCGTCACCACTGCATCACCCGGAACGTCTGCCGTGGATGATGTCAGGTTCATTTATTGCTCACCCATGATGCAAAAGGCCCGCATTTGCGGGGTTTGTCGCATCCATTTTCGTGATCGTTCCGCTCAGCGCCCCGCTTGCGTGAGCAACGAATCAAGCACTTCGCTGACCACGCGCTGGCGCGCCTTTGCCGTGCTTGGTGGTCTCGCCCATGATCGGCACAGCCATGATCCGGACAACGACAATTTCGCCACTCCGCTCAGTGACTGCGTCCGATAGGTGTCAGCGGCCTTGGCAGGTTGCCTTTCCTCAACGGAAGCAGCGAGTCGGTCGTTCCCGATACATCGCCTCGAAGCAGTGCGACGAGGGGCATGCGAAGCCGGTAGGCGATCTGTAGCGCGGAGATCAACGGCACGTGCTGGTTGGGCCTCACGAATCGAAGGCAGTCATCACTTCGAAGCACTTGCTGCAGCGCGCCGCCACCGCCGTTTTGCAACTCCTTTTCCAGCGCTTTTCAAAGCACTCTTGCCACTCCGCCCTCGGGGTAGAGTTCCTTTGCCATATCGTGACAGGTGATCACAGCGCCGAGCGTGGTGCCGCAGTCAACCAAGCTTCCATGCAACAGTTTCGCCAGCTCGGAATGGCACAATGGCTTCAGATCCAATCGCGATCTGTTTTGGAACAACCCAGTTTTTCTTCTCCAGTACCAGCTCGCGCGTATTGCGAGGCAAACGATAGAAGTCGGCGCCATGGAAACTGGAGAATGCTTCCAGCCGGTCAAGCGCACCCGCCGCATCGAAGACCTCGGCATACAGTTCGATGGCGGCATGCGCGGTATGGATGCCGGCGCAGCCGCAGTCCGACTCCTTGGCGTGCCTGGAATGTGGCGCACTATCCGTGCCGAGAAAGAACTTCGGGCTGCCACCGGTAGCGGCCGCCAGCAGTGCCTGTCGATGCGACTCGCGCTTGAGTATCGGAAGACAGTAGTGGTGCGGGCGCAGTCCGCCAACGAACATCGCATTTCGATTGAGCAGGAGATGGTGCGCGGTGATGGTCGCCGCGATGGTGTCGGGCGCTGCGCCGACAAATTGCGCTCCGGTCAGCGTCGTGATGTGCTCCAGCACCATCCGCAACCCTGGAAACGAGTTCACCAGTGGGGTGAGATGGCGTTCGATGAAAACGGCTTCGCGGTCGAAAACATCGATTGCGGCATCGGTGACTTCCCCGTGCAAAAGCAAGGGCAGATCGTGTTGCTCCATCGCCGCAAGCACTGGATAGATTGTCTTCAGATCAGTCACGCCGGAGTCGGAATTTGTCGTCGCGCCGGCCGGGTAGTACTTGAGCGCGTGCACAAATCCGCTTGCCTTGGCACGCGCGATCTCGGCCGGCGACGTGCGGTCGGTGAGATACAGCGTCATCAGCGGTTCGAAGGGGACGTCCGGCGGCAAGGCCGCGAGGATGCGCGCACGGTAGGCACGCGCCTGCTCGACAGTCGTCACTGGCGGCTGCAAGTTCGGCATCACGATGGCGCGTGCGAAACGCCGCGCGGTGTCGGGCAGCACCGCCTTCAGGACCTCGCCATCGCGCAGATGCAGGTGCCAGTCGTCGGGTTGGGTGAGGACGAGCCGCGTGCCTTCCGCGGCCGGTTCATCTGAGATTGCGTAATTCACGAGTGCTCTCGGGTCATCTGAGTGGGTTGGATCGGCCCCTCGGTTCCATCGCCAAGGCCGGCGGCTCGGAGCAGACGATCACGTAGCGCACGTCCCAAGCCTTTATCCGGCGGCATCACCGCCACCAGTACCTGCAGACCCAGATGATCGGCTAGCCGCAGGCTACGATACAACTCGTGCGCCTGCTCGCGCACGCTGCCCCCGAAACGCAGCCAGATCGCGCAGTCGGGCAGGGCGACCGGGCGACGCGATGAAAGTACCCCCACGCGTTGGCCACGCCGGCGGCACAGTTCGACTTGGTGCTCCACTTCATCCTGGCATACCAGAACCACGCGGGCCTGGGGTGAGTAGTGCGAAGGCTTTCGTCCGGGCGAACGAATGTTGGCGTTCACTGCCGTAGCCAGAGGACTGCCCAAAGAACGATTCAAGGCGTCTTCGGTGATCGCGCCTGGACGCAGCAGTGACGGCGCGGGCGTGGACAAGTCGAGGATGGTTGATTCAATACCTACCTCGCAACGTCCGCCGTCCAGCACAAGATCCACGGCGTCCCCGAGCTCTTCGCGAACGTGCTCGGCCATGGTGGGGCTGACACGACCATATCGGTTGGCGGACGGCGCTGCGACGCCATCCCCGAATGCCGCAAGCAGCGCCAGGGCGACAGGATGACCAGGCACCCGCAAGGCCACCGTATCGAGTCCTCCAGTAACCGCATCGGGAACGCCGGCCCGACGCGGCAAGACCAGGGTAAGAGGTCCTGGCCAGAAGGCTTCGGCCAATGTCCACGCCGACTTCGGGATATCCCGCGCCCAGTCGTCCAACTGTCTGGCGTCGCCCAGATGCACGATGACGGGATGGTCGGCGGGTCGGCCCTTGACGGCGAAAATGCGCTCGACCGCAGTCACGTTGCGCGCGTCGGCACCAAGGCCATAGACGGTTTCCGTGGGAAAGGCGACCAGTCCGCCCGCGCGCAGCACGGCCGCTGCTTGGTCCATTTGCATTGCACTGACAGGATGGCGATTCATCGCCCGATGTCCTTTGCGTTGGTGCTGGAAAGCAAGACGTCGGCCAGCGGCGATAGCGACTCCGCCTCTCGCCGCCATGCACTTGGCCCGGAATCTGAAGCGTACGACAAGCGCAGCACCGGCAGCTGCAGCCAGTGCTCCAGATCTTCCGCATTGTCCATGGTCGGATCCATTTGCGGTGTGGGCTGGTTCAAAATCACGCCGACCAGTCTCAGCCCGCGCATTCTTACTGCCTCAACGGTCAGCAGCGTGTGATTGAGCGTGCCGAGCCGGTCTGCCGCGACCAGCAACACTGGCAGACCCAGGCCTGCCGCCAAATCGGCATTGAGCCCACCGCGAGCAATCGGCGAGCAGAAGCCGCCGGCGCCTTCCACCAGCAGGAAATCATCACTGCCCGTCTTGTGCAGGCACGCAGCATGAAGGCGGGCGAGATCCAGCGACATGCCTTCCCGTGCTGCAGCACGTTCGGGAGACAGCGGCGCTCGCAGGCGGTACCGGCAGATGTCGTCAAGGGCTTCAGTACAGCCCGCCGCTTCACGCAGCGTTGTTGCATCCTGTGGGATCAGTCCCTCAGGCCCTTCCGAACAGCCTGATTCCACCGGCTTGCGTGGCCGCAAGCTCACGCCGCGCAGGTACAGCAGATGCGCGAGCGCCGCAGCAACTCGGGTCTTGCCGACACCGGTATCAGTGCCGGTAATGAATACGCCATTCGTCATCGTTGCACTATCTGGGTCAGCCCGTGGTTGAAGATTCGAAAACATGCCGAGGGCAGTCCTGTATGCGGCCGGTTCTCGTGTGACTCAACAACAGCAGCCTGGAGTTGCGAACGCAGCAGACGTTTTCTCCTCATGTCAAGGGTTGCAGTAGTCACAGCGCGCAGGATCAGCGCTGGTCCGATCGGTGCGTTGCCGGGTGACACGGTGAGGGCATCGCACGCAGCCAAGCAAATCGGCTGTGGGTTCGCCTGTGGTCGCGCCGCAGTCTGCGCAGGGCAATCCCGGAATGCGCTCGACGAGCCAAAATCCCGGGGCATCGCAGGCCGGGCACGGACTGCGAAGTCGAGCAGCCAGATCCTCGGCGGCAAGGCGAATGTTTTCCTGGCGCGTCGGGTTGGCATGCGCGCGCACATCGATCTCGAGGAACACGTCACCGGTGGATGACTGTTCCAGGACTTGCGCGAACTCGGTCTCCAGTTCGCTCCAGGAGCAGATTCCCTTGCGAATGCGCGGGTCGTCTTCGCGCTCGGGGCGCAGCACCATGAAGTGCTCGGGAAATAGCACCCGGCGCGCAAAGCTTTCTGCGGCTGTCCAATCTCTCACCACTGCATGGGCGAAGTTCCCGCTGCCCTGTGCTCGTCCGACCACCTCCACACCTTTCAGGTCGTCGATCCAGACGAGAAGCTCAACGTTCCAGGGGCACATCCCGAGGATGGGGTGCGGCCCGAACGACCCTTCGCTGGCGATGCCCAGCGGCAGCCCTGACAGGGTCATGCCCACGCGCGCCTTGCGCCGAGCTGCTTCGAGCTGGGAACCCGGGCGTGGTATCTCGCGAGTGAAAGTGCCAAGCAGGTCGGTGTCGTAGCCATCGACGCGTTCGACCCGGCAATCGAGCAGTGTCTGGAAAACCGGCGCGATCAATCGCTCCTTGCCATGCTGGGTGAGCAGGGCTGCGCTGCGACCGCGGTAGGGATGGTCAGAAGTAGCCTTCACGTTTTTTCTTCTCCAGGGAACCGCCGTCTTCGCTGTCGCCGATCCGTCCGCTGCGCTCGGACGTGCCGCAGGCCAGCGTTTCCTGCACGACTCCGGCAAGGTCCGCGGCGTTGGAAGCCACGGCACCGGTAACAGGCCAGCAGCCCAAGGTCCGAAACCGGACGTTACGGGTGCGCAACTCGTCGCCGGCGTGCCATCGCATACGCTGGTCGTCGTCGACCACGATCAGCACGCCGTCACGCTCAACGACAGGGCGCGCTGCGGCGAAATAGAGCGGCGCCAGTTCGATGCCTTTTGCCAATGCGTACAGCAGCACGTCCATCTCGGTCCAGTTGGAGAGCGGAAACACGCGCGCCGACTGGCCGCGTCGCAGTCGCACGTTGTAGAGCTGCCAGAGCTCTGGCCGCTGCTGGCGCGGATCCCAGCCGTGGGTGGCGCTGCGTATCGACACCACGCGTTCCTTGGCGCGTGACTTTTCCTCATCGCGCCGGGCACCACCGAAGACGATGTCATAGCCGCCGAAGTCGAGCGCTTGTTTGAGCGCATCGGTTCGCATGAGGGTGGTGTACAAGTCACCGTGATCGAACGGACTGATTCCCTCGGCTCGGCCGGCTTCATTGGCGTGCACGATGAGCTCGAAGTCGTACGCGCGCGCGAAGGCGTCTCGGAATGCGATCAGCGCGTCGAACTCCCAGGTCGAGTCGACGTGCAGTAGCGGGAATGGCGGTTTTGCCGGATAAAAAGCCCGCAGCGCCAGGTGGGCGAGGACAGTCGAGTCCTTGCCCGCCGAGAACAGCAGGACCGGATTGCGTGCCTCGGCGACGGCTTCACGCAGGATGTGAATCGCTTCGGATTCCAGCCGCGAAAGGTGCGATGAGATGGCCTGCGACGTAGCGCGCATCGCCGTCATCGGCTCCGCTCAAAGGCATCATGCGAGGACGAACTGGCCACGGCTAGTGGCCCTGCGCCTGCGAGTCGCCTCACTCCTCGTAGAACGTGGAGGGCTTTTCCCTGGCGTTCCGGGACGCGGTAATGCAGAAGGACTGTGCAGGAGATATTCGCGAGGCTTACCGGGCAGATCTTGACGAGGCGATTGGTGATCAGTCTGCGCTGCAAGTCAGGGCCCTCCCGTGCGACGAGTTGGCGTACCAGCTCAGGCGCATCAGGCCCGGGCTCGTCCTGATTGAGGAACGCTTCGACACCGACAATCACATGAAGCACATGCGATACGCGCAACTCGGACTCGGTGGTTTCGGGTCCAATGCGTTCGCGTGCGGTAATAGCGATAGTGCGGCGGAACGGAGGCTGGGGAGGCGATGAGGATTGCAACTCGGCAGACATGCGATATCAAATGCACGAAATATGATTCGTGTATTAGTAATCGTAAGACAAAGGCTGTCAAGTGATGGACGTCAGAGTAGTCGATCAGGGGACGTAGTCGTAAAGCGGACCTTTTTTCAGCACCTACGACTGTCCTCGTGGCCGCGGATGGCACCCAGACCTTTAGCGTCGTTTGGCGGCAGCCACATCGAAGATACGCATTACGTGCGAATCCTTGTCGCCAGGCTTCGACAAACACTGGGCGACAACCCGGCATCGCCACGCTACATCGCGACCGAGCCGGGCGTTGGTCTGCGATCTACTTCGTCGAATGCTTGAAGCGATCAGACCACGCTGACCAGACCTTCAGGTCTTGCGCAAGATGGGCACGGTCAGTCCGGGGAAATTCTGCGCGTGAGCGGCATTTAACCGAAGTTGCGGGCAGATCGTTATCATCGCCGGATGCCTGTACGTTCCCTTTGGATACGCCTGTTGCTGAGCTTCGCCATGATCCTCAATGGATCGGTCGCGGTCGCTGGTGTCATGCCGGGAATGGCGGCGGCTGGCGACACCAGTCCGACCGAATCGGCGATGGCCGGCGCGGCGGATTGCCATGACGTGGACATGCAGCAGGGAGTAGCGGACAGCAACAGTGCTTCGGCAGAGCACGCGTCTGCCTCTGAACAGACAGCTGATCGCATCGACCACACTTCGCCTGACTGTTGCAAGTCGGGCCTTTGTCAGTGCACCTGTGTTCAAGCGACCGCTACTGCGCCGTTGTTGTCTCCGCCGCTACTGACCATCTCCACACCGGCCTTGGTTGCGTTCGCGAATAGCGGCATCGTGGCCACACACGCGCCCCGACTGGATCGACCTCCCATCGCTTGAGTGCGTGGCATCTTCGGATGCCCATTCGCGTGTTGCAGACCTGCGCACGCTCTCGCCTTCAATGGCGGAACTCAATCGAATTCTTCGGAGCGATCATGCAATCGAATACCTTCCCGTCCGCCGATGGCGGAAACCTGACGGCGTCGCGTCGTCGTTTTCTGCAAACCCTGCTGGCTGGCGGCACCGTTGCCGGGCTTGGCCTGATGCCGCGCATGAGCTGGTCGGCAGCGGCAGTGCCGGGCAATGTCAACGTGCTGCGCGGCACCAACTTCAACCTGTCGGTTGGCGAACTGCCGGTCGATTTCACCGGCGCGCGACGCAACGCCGTTGCCGTGAATGGCAGCGTGCCTGGGCCGATCCTGCGCTGGCGCGAGGGTGAGCGCGTCACCTTGCGCGTGAGCAACAGCTTGCGCGAACAAACCTCCATCCACTGGCACGGCATCTTGTTGCCGTCGAACATGGATGGCGTTCCCGGTTTCGATTTCGACGGCATCGCGCCGGGCGAAACCTTCGAATACCAGTTCGACGTGAAGCAGGCCGGCACCTACTGGTATCACAGCCATTCGCGTTTCCAGGAACAGGTCGGCATGTGCGGTGCGATCGTGGTCGAGCCACGCGATGGCGAACGTTTTCCTGCTGATCGCGATTACGTGGTGATGCTGTCGGACTGGTCCGATGAAAACCCCGAAACGCTCTACGCCAATCTCAAGAAGATGGGCGACTACTACAACTTCAACGAGCCCACGGCCGTCGCCTTCGCCAACGATGCCTTGAAGATGGGTTTCCGCAATGCGCTCGCCAAGCGACGCATGTGGAACCAGATGCGGATGAGCCCGACCGATCTCGCCGATGTCAGCGCCTACACGTATACCTACCTGATCAATGGCGCGACGGCGACCGACAACTGGACGGGTCTGTTCGCCAGGGGGGAGAAGGTGCGACTGCGTTTTATCAACGGATCGGCAATGAGCATATTCGACGTGCGCATCCCGGGTTTGAAGATGACCGTGGTCGCGACCGATGGCCAGGATGTCGAACCGGTCAGCGTCGACGAGTTCCGCATTGCCGTCGCCGAAACCTACGACGTGATTGTTGAACCTTCCGACGACCGCGCCTACACGCTGTTTGCGCAGTCGATTGACCGAACCGGTTTTGTGCGCGGCACGCTGGCACCGCGCGCCGGCATGGCCGCTGACGTGCCAGCCGTCGATGCACCGAAGTGGCTGACCATGAAAGACATGATGGGTGCGATGGCAATGGGCGCCGGCATGGACCACGACCACACCGCAATGACTGAAATGAGTGGTCACGACGGACACGCCATGCAGGGCGGGTCGATGGCTTCGATGGCGCCGACGCCGAAGGTACGTCACGCGCGGACCGAGTACGGACCCGGCGTCGACATGCGTGTCGACGCGCCACGCACCAACCTCGACGATCCCGGCATTGGTCTTCGCGACAACGGTCGCAAGGTGCTGACCTACGCCGACCTGCACACTATCGGCGGACCTCTTGATCCGCGCGGACCCGGTCGAGAGATCGAGCTGCATCTGACCGGCAATATGGATCGCTACATGTGGTCGTTCGACGGCCAGAAGTTCAGTGATGCCAAGCCTGTGCATCTGCGCCTTGGCGAACGTGTTCGCATCGTGCTGGTCAACGACACGATGATGCCGCACCCGATTCACCTGCACGGCATGTGGAGCGAACTGGAAACGCCGAACGGTGAGTTCCAGGTGCGCAAGCACACCATCATGGTGCAGCCGGCGCAGCGGATCAGTTATCTGGTCGACGCAGACACGCCGGGCAGTTGGGCCTACCACTGCCATCTGCTTTATCACATGGAAGCGGGCATGTTCCGCGAAGTGAAGGTGTCGTGATGGGTCGCCAGACAGTGTCACAAAAGTCGCTAAATGCCCGCGTTGTAGCGGCCCAGCTTTTGATTGCGGGTTCGGCGTTCTGCGTCATGCCGTTGCTGGCCCAGAGCAGCAATGTGCACGACGAACATGCCATGCATGCTCCGGTCGCCCAGAAGTCGAAAGCCAGGCCGGTCGATGCAGAAGTGGAAGGCAAAGCCGACGATCACAGCGATCACGCGATGGGCAACGAAGTTGGAAAAAAGGATGACGCGAATCGTCCCGCAGCCCAAGACGAGCATGCCGGCATGATTCACGGTGAACACCAAGGCATGGACCACGCAGCCATGGCGGACAGCGACATGGCGACGATGAACCACAGTAAACACGAAGGCATGGACCACGCTGCAATGAGTGATGTAGACATGGCGACGATGGATCACAGCGAACATCAAGGCATGGATCACTCAGCCACCGCCGATGGCGACATGGCTGGCATGGATCACGGGTCGATGGACGTGCAAGGCGGCTCCGCGCCGGCTGACGCGCGCGACCCCGACTACTCCGACGGCGTCGAACCTGCGCACATGCATGGCTTGCACATGCACGGTGCGACCTATCTGGGCAGCGTCGTCGTCGACCATCTCGAAGCTTTCAGCGGTAACGACAGCAATGGACAGGCCATCGACATGCAGGCCTGGTATGGCGGCGATCTGGACAAGCTGTGGTTCAAGGCGGAATCCGAACGCAGTGATGGTCGGCAGGGTGCAACACGCATCGAAGCGCTCTGGAACCATGCTTATGCCCCTTACTGGGGCGCGCAACTGGGCCTTCGACATGACCTTGGCGAAGGGCCGAGTCGCGACTGGGCTGCGTTCGGCGTGCAGGGCCTCGCGCCGTACTGGTTTGAAGTCGAGGCAACGGCTTATGTCGGCGAATCCGGTCGCACTGCGCTGCGTCTTGAGGCCGAGTACGAACTTCTGCTGACCCAGCGATTGATCCTGCAACCTGACGTCGAACTTAACTTCTACGGCAAGGACGATCCGGCACGCGGCATCGGCAGCGGCTTGTCTGATCTCGATGTCGGCCTGCGCTTGCGCTACGAATTCACGCGCAAGTTCGCGCCATACGTCGGCGTCGTCTGGTCACGCAAGTTCGGCGGGACAGCTGATTTTTCCCGTGCTGAGGGCGCTGGTGCTGATGACACACAATTGGTCGCCGGTGTGCGACTGTGGTTCTGACGCGACAGGAGCGCAATCCGTCCAAGCTCACCGAAGTGGACATCGACCTGGTCATCGATCCCGATCACGGTTCGGTGATCAACGCCGTGATCGACTGATCACGTCGCGCAGTGGTAATGAAAAAGGCGAGCCTCCGGGCTCGCCTTTTAACGCTTCGACTACAGCACGCTTGCAGTCAAGCGCGTGACATCGCCGCTTGAATATCTTCGAGTCGACAGCCGCGCGTTTCGATACCGCTGCGCAACAGCAAGACAGCCGAGATCCCCAGAGGAATTGCGACCAGCGCTGTCGATAGCAGAAAGTCGTCGAAAAAACCGACGGCACCAAGTGCCGCGCCAAGGATGCCACCAAACTTGGAGCTCGCCGCGATCACGCCCGACCCGGTACCGCGCATCTGCACCGGATAGATTTCAGTCGCGTACGGAATCAACATGGCGATTACGCCGCTGATGCTGATCAGTAGAGCGACCGTCACTATCGTGGTCGCGACCACCGATTGGAGTTGAAGCATCGCGATCACGAAGAATGCCAGCAGGGAAAGAGTCGACATCGCAATGAACAGGATCAGTGACTTGATCGTGCTCCAGCGATGGTAAAGCCACACAACCAGAGGGATTCCCGGCAAGGCGAACAAGGCCGATTGCGCCAGCAAGCTGCTGGTCCCCGACGCTGGGATACCAAGCTGCACCAGATTGGTTGGTAACCAAAGCAGGAAGCCGAAATTGACCAGACCCCATGCGGTTCCGCACACCGCGAGGGCCAGACTGATCCGCGCGTACCGCCCATGGATGAGCCCACGAATACCCTTGATCGGATGCTGCTCATCAAGGATCGGCGCGCCGCTGCCAACATCGTCGTCTCGCACTATCTGCGCGCTCGGTACCGGCGATCCTGTCCCGGAGAATTTCATCAACACGGCGCGCGCTTCGTTCTCCAGTCCTACGCTGGAAAGGAAGCGCGGCGATTCGGGTATCCATCGATTGAGCAGGATGATGACGGCGCCGGTAGGCAAGCCGAGCAGCCATAGCACGCGCCAACTGTATCGCTGTTCGAGCAGCGCCGCCGCGCCTGCCGCGAGCAGATAGCCCGCCGATGTGCCGATAGCGCCGAGTGCGACCAGCAGCCAGCCACGATGCGAAGCCGGGATCGTTTCCGCCATTAGAGTGAAGGCAATCGGCAACATTCCGCCGGCTGATGCGCCCATCAGAAAACACATCGCCAGGTTCCACTCGAAGGTCGGCATCGCCCCGCAGATTGCCGTCCCGATAAACATCAGCGCCGACAGCAGGATCGCCGCGCGGCGCCCGAACAGGTCGGCAAGCCGACCCCACAACACGGATCCAACCGTTGTGCCGGTCAACGCAACCAGGGCCAGTAACGCACCGGTTTGCGTGTTGATCGAATACTCCGCCGTCATGCCCGGCATGACGAAGCCGAGCGTCGCCGGCTTCATGACATCGATGGAAAGCGCCACGATGAGTACGACGAACAGCGTCCAGTGCGCGCGATTGAGAGGTGCGCTGTCGGCCAGATGAAAGCCGGCGTGGTGACGCGCGCCCTGCAGGGTCTGCCGCATTTGCTCCAGGCGCGGCGCAAGTCCATATCCTGCCAGCAGCAGGCCGATCGGGATCATCGCCATGCCGGTCAACATCGTGGCGTCCATCGGCATGCCGACCATGCGGTAGTGCGTATGCACACTCATCGCAAACATCGGCACGTGCGCCAGCACACCGGCGACCAACAGCATGCTACCTAGCCAAAAAGCTATCGGGTGATGGAACGAAATGCCGTTGGGCGTCATGTGGTGCATGGTATTTCGTTTCGTGCGATCCGTTCCACGCAATCGGGCGATCTTGACCTTGCGCACGAATTCCGCACCCCATCGCCGCGCTCATGGGCTGGCTTGTCTGGCCTCATCGGCCAGCCAGTGTTGCTCGAACTGCATCGGGCTGACGTAGTTCAAGGTGGAGTGTAATCGGGACTGGTTGTACCAAAGTAGCCAGGCGAGAGCTTCATCTTTGGCGTGGCGGCGAGTGATGAAGCGCTGGCCGTGCAAGCGCTCTATCTTCAACGAGCCGAACAGCTTTTCGCTCAGGCGTTGTGCCCCGAGGGCAGGCTGCGCGCTCCCAGCAGTTCCTGCGCCGGCTCATCGATGCAGTGATGCTTTACTCGGTAAGGGCGGCTCGGAAATCTTCACTGGCATATTGAGTGCCACGGTCGCTGTGGAAAATCAGCCCGGCCTGCTTGTCAGGATGACGTTTGAACCACGCCATGCGCAATGCGTCAATGACGAGGTCGCGCGTCATGTCCGCCCGCATGGACCAACCCACCACCTGACGACTGAACAGATCGATCACCACCGCCAGGAACAGCCAGCCCTCGTCGGTGGCGATGTAGGTGATGTCACCGACCCAAACCCGGTTCGGCTTGGTCACGGTGAACTGGATACGTTTCTCGGGGGCAAGGTCAAAGTTACTTATCTGGCGAGAGAAATGGAACCGCGGTTTAAGAATGATGAGGCGCACGACTCGAGTAGGTGAGAGCGCCTTGCCCACCGAGATCGCAACGCTCATCCCATCGGATGCTCAAGAAAAGACCGCATCATTTCGCGGCTGGCGTCCGGGCCACGTGGCTCGGTGTAGCTGCCCGTCGCGGAGCCGCCTGACCAAGCGTGGGCTACGCCATGCAGCAACCATTGTTCGAGCTGCACACTGTCATCGCGTCGCGATGTTCCGTAGCCGCGACAGCAGAGCCGCGTCGACGCATATCTAGTCGAAGCCGTGGGCGAACAGGCGATCGCGATAGGCAGTAACGAAGGGCGCCTCCATCCCGGAGACCTGGCCCAGGTAATCCATGGTTCGGGTAAACATGCCCGGCGCACTCCCTCGGCTACCTACCAGGATACGGTCGTGCTCGACCAGTGCGATGTCCATGCCATAGCTGAAGTTTTCAAAACGAACCATGACATTGCTGAGCCCGGCAAGGGCAAACAGGCTGGGTTGGCCAGCCGATGCAAGCATGGCGACGTAGGTAACGTCGTCGTCCTGCGAATAGGTGACGGCGTCTACCGGGCCCAGCAGGAAAACCGGGCCGCCTGAAATCCCGGTCGGATCGGAGATCGACGTGATCCGGCTGATGAGCGCGCCGGACGCTGATCGCAGCGCGATAGCGCCCTCTTCGGCAGTCAGGAGTTGTCCCGTCGGAAGTACGTCGACGTCAAAAGACAATTTCGAGGTGATCGGTATGCCACTGCCGCCGTTGACCGAAAACTTGTACACACCCTCTTCACTGGCTACGAAGAAGGTGGAAAAATCGCGGGAAAATGCGATTTTCCCCAATGCCACGTAGCGCCACACCGACCCCGTGAACGGATAGCTGCGAATGACGTGTCCAGCCGCGTCAATGACATCAACGTGCGGCATCGCGCCGAATTGCCCCGGATTGACGACGACGTAAAACAAGCCATCGGGCCCGATCATGATGCCGCGCAGATCACCACCAGGGATCGCAAGGCTCGCCAGCCATTGACCGTTGGAATCGTATTCCTGAATCGCGTCGTTGGTCGGCGACGAAGTGGAATAGAGATGGCCGGGCGTGATGGTCAGTCCATGTGCAGCCGAGGATACTGCCGCAAGCGCTATAACTTGCAGGACCGAGCGGATTGATGAGGTCCATCGCTGCTGAAGTTCAGTCGAAGCCATTGGCGAACACCGGTGCGGGAAAGTGGGCGACGAAGGATGCGTT
>JBATAQ010000239.1:0-2858 GCA_049661925.1 Dokdonella sp. | reverse complement strand
CCCAACCCAGATCGCATTGACCGAACCGTTGATCGATTGCAGCACATTGCCAGCCAGGATTGGCAGCGTGAACAAGGCCAACGATTTGCCGATGGGGCCTTCGATCAGGGACATGCTGGCAGCCATTGCGTGATGCTTGATCCGGGACCGCGCATCTTGCCGCGCACACTGCTGGATTGACAGGGGTTGCATCCCCGCCCGACCCACTTCGTCTTGCGCCAGCCGCGCTGCTTTTCTTCCTCTCTCGCTGCAAGGAGATTCGCTTTTCCTCCATCTCCCGCCGGGAGAGGGACCGAGGGTGAGTATCCGGCGCTTGCGTCGCCGTTTAGCGAGGGATGGCTTCTGCCAATCTGACAGCAGACGACAGACGTCTAGACGGCCAAATAAAGCGAAGATGAAGCCTTCGCAAGAATGACACGTGACACAACGCCCGGACCCTCACCCGTCGCTGCGCGCCACCCTTCCACGGCGAGAGGGAGAACAGACACGACAACGCCCCATTGCTGGGGCGTTGTGGCTACTTCTTCGATATCCGCGGTGCCGTGCGCAGCGCGGAATGATGGACTACGGGCAGGAAGGCCCCTGCACAATGACCTGGGCCGACGTTCCAGTACCGACGCTGGTCACGAACGTACAGGTCGCCGTAGCTGGAGTACCACCTGGACACATATCCGGCAACGAGGACAGTGTACTCATGACGTTCGCCGACGTTGCGCCACTGACGTTTGTTGGACTGATCGGGGCTGTAATTCCGGCACCCGCACCACAACTACCGCTGATCTGTCCATTGACGATGGGCACACCCGTGTTGGTGGTCAGCAACAGATTGACAGTGCCGCCCGCGCCGAGCACTACGCCTGGCGTGGCCTGCAACACGGGCACCACCGGTTCCGGTGCCATGCACTGGGCCGGCGGCGTCGCGCCTGGTGGGGTGCCACCGGCCGGGGTGCAGAAGTCGACACCGGATACGTTGACCACGGCGCTGGCACCGCCAACGCTGTAGGTGCAGGTTCCGGTCGCGGCGAAGCCGTAGCCGCTGAAGCGACCGGCAGAAACAACCGCTGTACTAGTGCCATTCGCGGCGGTGACTGCCGGGATTGTTGACGACAGGGTGGCTCCATCGCCCATCGCAGCGCAGGTGACCTGGATCGGCAGGCCCGACAGCGGGTTGCCGGCTGAATCGGTGACACGGATCGTGACCGTGCCGCCATCTGCGCCGAGCGATGAAGGCGAGACGTTGACGACGTTCTGCGCGTTCGGACCGGTGCTGATCTTCACGTCGACGATGGTGGCATCGCCAGACGAGAAGATAACACCGGCCATGGTGTCGGCACCGGTGATGCCGGTGGTACGAACCAGCGCGACCAGGCAACCATCGCTTCCCGTTGGTGTGGCGGTGATGCCGGTGCCGGTGACATTGTCGACCGAACCGCTGCCACCGCCGAGGTCGTGGAACGCGAAGCGCAGGTAATAGCCTTGCAGGGCTTCATTGTTGGCATCGCGCAGGCATACCTGCAGGCTGGCAGAGATGTTGCCCGGCAGGCCGGTCGTGCTGGCGGTGACAGCCGCTGGGCGTGCACCGGGTAGCACGATGCCAGCGGTTCCGGTCACCTTGCGGGTGCCGGCACCGATGCGGTCGCCCTGCGCATAGATGTAACCGGCCTTGCCGAGACGGGTGACCGGATAATTCAGTGTCACCGTGGCGACGCCAATCTCGTTGGTCGCAGCCTGCACGGCCACGCCACCCGAGCTGCCGCCGATGTTCGCTTCGGTGGCGCGACCAATCACGTACGGCAGTACCGGACCGTTGTCGACCGATGCGCCGGTATCGTCATTCGGATTGAAGCTGTTGACGATGTTGAGGCTGGTGTCGCTGTTGACCGTCGCGACCGTACGAGCTTCCTGCAGGTCGCGGTTGCCCGGGACCAGTTGGCCGAATACCAGCAGCGTGTCACCCGGCCCTGCACCGCCGCCGGCGGTCGCGAATTGTCCGGTCGGCGCGGTGAACAGCGATGCACCTTCGGCCGGATCACCATCGCCGCCGGTCAGGTAGAACATGCCATGGCCAAGATCCGGGAAACCGAAGATCGGCGCGTCGATGACACCAAAGCGCAGCGCGGTGCCGGCGACGACCGGATTGCCGCGACGATCAGTCGCCAGCGCGCTGACGGTGAGGCTGTAAGTACCGTCGTTGTTGCCAGCATTGCGCGGACCAGCGTTCGGACTTGTCGGATTGGTTGGCGTGCCGGCCCCTGGAACGGTGTTCACGGTGAGGCCGTTAGGGGTAGGGCTGGTCAGCACGATGCTGTACAACTTGCCGTCGGAAACGGTCAGGCTAAGAGTCGCGGTGATCGGATCCTGCACGCCGTTGCTGACGTTGTTGTCGGCGCGGTCGGCAGTGATGGTGATGGTAACCGTACCTTCAACGGTTCCGCTTTCGAATGTTGCCGTGGCTTGTCCGTTGAAGGTCCGCGTCAACACGCGGCTGCCGGCCATGTTGTTGCCACTGGCACCGATGGCGGTAAGGCGTGCACCGCCCAGGCTTGCAGCGTTGTTGATCTCGAATGCGACGTTGTTCCAGCTGTCGTTGCCGGCGGTCGGGTTCGGTACCGGATTGCTGGCACCGTCGCTGACACTTGCGATCAACGTGGCGTTGGTACGGCCACCGGCACCTTGCACGTACACCGCCGAATTCTGCGTAACCGCATTGATCGACGACGGTAGCGGCACAGCGGTCGGGGCGACGGTGATGACGACTTGCGTAGTCAGCACTTCCTGCGTGTCCGGGTCGATCGCGGTAATCGTGACGGTGGCGCTGCCCGGCAGGCTGAAGGCGTGGAAGAAGATGATCGCCTGGC
>JBATAQ010000238.1:0-1702 GCA_049661925.1 Dokdonella sp. | reverse complement strand
CGCGGCACGATCAGCGTATAGCCGATGCCGCAATTGAAGGTGCGCCACATTTCCTCGCGAGCGACATTGCCTTCGCGTTGCAGCCACTCGAATACCGGCGGCGCATTCCAGGCGCTTGCATCGATTGCGACACCCAGGCCCATCGGCACGACACGAATGATGTTCTCGCTCAAGCCACCGCCGGTGATGTGCGCCATGCCGTGCGGTGGCAACTGGCGGATCAGTTTCAGCATCGCTTTCACGTAAATCGTCGTCGGTGCCATCAACGCATCGGCGAGACTGACGCCGCCGAGATCCGTATCGAACGGACTGCCGGCGCGCTCGACGATCTTGCGAATCAGCGAGTAGCCGTTGGAATGCGGACCGCTCGATGCGATACCGATGATGGCATCGCCGCTGCGAATGTCGTTGCCGTCGATCAACTGCGATTTTTCGACGGCACCAACGCAAAAGCCGGCCAGGTCGTATTCACCCGGCGGATACATGTCGGGCATTTCGGCGGTCTCGCCGCCGATCAGCGCGCAGCCGGCAAGCTCGCAACCCTTGGCGATGCCGCCGATCACGTTGACCGTGGTGTCTACGTCAAGCTTGCCGGTCGCGAAATAGTCGAGGAAGAACAAGGGTTCCGCGCCCTGCACCAACACGTCGTTGACGCACATGCCGACCAGATCGATGCCGATGCTGTCGTGGCGGCCGAGGATCTGTGCCAGCTTCAATTTGGTCCCAACGCCATCGGTGCCCGACACCAGCACCGGATCGCGATAGCGCGCACCGAGTTCGAACAGCGATCCGAACCCGCCCAGGCCGGCCATCACTTCAGGTCGGAAGGTGCGCTTGACCAGCGGCTTGATGCGCTCGACCACTTCGTTGCCCGCGTCGATATCGACGCCAGCAGCGCGGTAGGTCATGGCTTCGGTCGGGTTGGACATGGCGGGACGGCCTGCGACGCGGGGCCGCGGATGATAGCGGGAAGCCCGCGCCGACAAAACCTCACGTGGCGGTGACCGAAAACGACCGGTGCGCATTGGACGTGCTGCGGTGCATTCGGCAGACTGGCGCTGACTATCCCCGACCGGACCGCGCCGTGGCCGCCAAAGCCTTGAATTGTTGCTTCTTTTTGCTTCTGGTCGTGTTCGCCAGCAGTTCGCCCACGCACGCGGCGAGCACGTACACGGGAGATGCACCCGTCCAGAACCAGGGCGATGAAGAACGCGCCAAGGGCTTGCAGGTCGCTCTCGCCCAAGTCGTCGTGCAACTAACCGGCGACGCCACCGCGCCAACTCAAACCGAAGTCGCTCGCGCGATTGCGAAGGCCAGCCAAAAGCCATTGCAGTTCCAGTACCGCACCGACTCCGAGGGTTCGACTCGGCTGGTCGCCCAGTTCGATGCCGACGCGGTCAACAATCTGTTGCGCGAGAACGGCCTGACGCCACCCGATGGTGGCGGCGAAACGCTGGGCTGGACGCCAAGTTCGGCGACGGTGCTTGTCGAAGGCGTTCGTTCGGCAACCGACTACGCGCGATTGATCCGTTTCCTGAGCACGCTGGAACTGGTCCGCTCGGTCGCGCCTGAACAGGCCAACGGCGAAACGGTCCGCATGCATCTGGAACTGGCCGCCGACCTGCCACGATTCCTCGACGCGATCGGCAGCAGTTCGCTGTTGAGGGTCGTCAGGGCAACCGCCAGCGACGGCGTTGATGCA
>JBATAQ010000237.1:0-10507 GCA_049661925.1 Dokdonella sp. | reverse complement strand
CAAGTTACCTGCGCATACTGTCAAAGATCAGTTCCTTCGCCAGCAACACCCCCGCTCAACCACCGCACGGACACCGCCAGCCGCCCGAACCTTTCGTTCAAGCGAGCCGCGCATTCTACATCACATTGCGGGGGCGTCAACACTTTCGGAGGTGTTTTTTGGCGTCTGGAAGCGATACTTGCGCCCCAGTCATGCGCTGTGAAATCCCGCTATCGCGCTGGCGCATGCCGCACAAGGCGTCTTCGCAAGGGGCGTTCGTCCACACTGTGCGATCTCACTGCGACGAGTCGCCGCACGCGCGGAGAGGGGAATCAGGGCCCGTCGATCTGCCCGTAGTAGCGGTCCATCAGGGCTGCCACATCCGGCATGCAACGCGCGAGCTGCTCAGGCGCTGAATGGTGGTACTCGGTGATCACCGCGAAGAACTCGTCAACGCTCTCGGCAGCGTATGGATCAATCGGGGTCTCGACGCTCCCTTCGACCATGCGAACCAGGTCGTCGAACGCGTTTTGCATGGCAGTGACCCATTGCTTGCGAAGAATGCTGGACGCCAGCTTGGGGGTGCCGTTGATGCTGCCGTCAAGCATGTCCAGCTTGTGGGCAATTTCGTGGATGACGACATTTAGCCCGTCGAATGGACTGGCCATGTCTTGGGCGATGTCTGCCCACGACAGCACCACAGGCCCGCGATCCCAGGCTTCGCCAATCATGTCCTCATCGACTTCGGTAACCACGCCGGTGGCTTCGTCATGATGTTCCCGTCGACTGCGGAAGCCTGTGGGATAGATGATGACGTCGCGCCATCCGCGCAACGCGCGATAGCCGAGCCGATGCACCGGAATACAGGCCATTGCCGCGACAGCCAATCTCTGGTCATGATCCACAACGTGATCGGCCGCGCCGTGAAAGCGCTTGTCCGCAAGAAAAAGTGTGGCGTGTTCCCGCAAACGGTCGCGACGCGAGGGACTCATGCGTTCAAACAGCGCGGAGCATCCCATCAACCTGCGCCAATCCGCGTCGTCGATGAGGGCGGACTTGGAACGGAACCAATCCCACCGAAACGTCATGGGCGACAGTTGATCGTCGCCGGCAATTGACCGCTACTTGATCGCACCCGGAACCAGTGACTGCCAACGATGGGCGGAACGCTTGTCCGATCCAGAGCCGCCACCACTGACCGTCGGCGGCGTCACTGAATCGGAAGATCCAGAACGCGCCGGCAAGGCACTGCCGGAGTCGTCGTCGGAAACCAGATAACGCGAATCCATGCCTTCTATGCTGCCGCCGGCGGAACTGGCGGAACTTCCCGCCGATTCGTTGACGCCGGCACCGGATGCCGCGTAGACCGAATCGTTCGATGCCATCGCGTAGGTGTAGTCACCCGCCGCAGCCGAGCCTGCGACCGCAAGTAGAACGAGCGGAATCAATCGAATAGTGACGACAACGAGATAGCGCATGGCGTGCAAGGTTCCGTTCGAAATGATCGCGGGAAACGCCGGGATGCGATCCTCGCACGTGACGGGGCGCAGTTCCAGTGCCTGGAAGGAGCAAATATCACGCCAACGGCTCGGAATGACAGATATGGCCGCCCAGAGGACGCCGCGAACCCTTCCGCATGGGTGGCTGCGTGACGCCGGAGGCATAATGGACGCGCGCGCCAGACCTCGCTGCGCCTGTCCGACGGACGCTCCCGGACACAGCGGACAGATTGGCGAATCCCGATAAGACGCTCTCAATATGGCGATCCGGTACCCTTCTTCACGCACTCGACCAGGCTTTCCATGCCGCAGCCTCACACTGTCCAGCCCGACGTTATTCAGTGTGCACTGATCGCGGCATTCGCCGACGGCGCTGTCGTCTCCGGCAGCGATCTCGCGCAGCGGCTCGGAATCAGCCGGGCGGCGATATGGAAACGGATCGTGTCGCTGCGCGAGCTGGGGTTGGCGATCTCTGGCAGTGCTGGCAGTGGCTATCAATTGCCGTTCCCATACGAACGGCTTGATGCCGATGTCATCGCATCAATGCTGTCGGCGCTGGCGCGGGAATCGATTTCCGAAGTGGAAGTAGCGTGGCAGGTCGATTCGACCAATTCTGTGCTGATGCAACGCGCGCCAAACGATCACCGACTTTCATCTGCCCTGCTCGCCGAAGTGCAGACCAGCGGCCGTGGTCGGCGCGGACGTGCCTGGCACAGCGTGATCGGCGGTAGCCTGGTGCTTTCGCTGCGCTGGAACTTTGATCGGGGAATGAGCGCTTTGGCGGGCCTCAGTCTGGTCGCTGGCCTAAGCACCATCGCCGCCCTGCACGACATCGGAATCAAAGGCGTCGGTCTGAAATGGCCAAACGACGTAGTCGCGGACGGTCGAAAACTGGCCGGTATCCTGGTTGAGATCGGCGGCGAATCGCAAGGTCCTTGCCATGCCGTGATCGGGATTGGCATCAACATGCACATCGGCCCGTCCGCCGCTGCCGAGATCGATCAGCCTTGGATCGACGTCCATTCACTCGCGAAAAATGGACGAGGGCCGCATCGGAATCGACTGGCGGCGGCATTGCTGTCACGGCTGGCGGAATCACTTGGGCAATTCAACTCCGAGGGCTTTGCTGCCTTCGTCGAAGAGCAAGCGCGCTACGATGCGCTGCTTGGCAAGCGCGTGTGCGTGGACTCACCCGCAGGCGACCGCAGCGGCATCGCGTTGGGCGTAGACCCGCGCGGCGCCTTGCGCATACGAGCCGAAGATGGCGAATTCCTTGTTGAAACTGGCGAAGTGAGCGTGCGCGCGGCATGAATCTGCTGATCGATTTCGGCAACACCCGGCTCAAGTGGGCGACTCACCTGGATGGCGAAGTGCGTCCGGGTGGCGTGTTTGCGCACCAGCAGCAAACTCTGACTGCGGCGGCAAGCAAGGATTGGTTGGCACTGCCCCGTCGACCCGAATCGGTGTTGGTCGCGAGCGTCGTCGGCGACGCTCGCGAAACCGAGCTGACCGCGTTGTGCCGTGCAGTTTTCAGCCTCGATCCGGTGTGGCTGAAGACGCCCCGCGCCGGACTCGGCGTCCGCAATGGCTATCGGCAGTCGCATCAATTGGGTATCGACCGCTTCCTGGCAATGGTGGCAATGCACGCGAAGGCACCACGCGCACAAGTGCTGGTCAGTTGCGGAACTGCGTTGACGCTGGATGCCCTGGCCGCAGACGGCGAACATCACGGTGGCCTGATCTTGGCCAGCCCGGACCTGATGCGCAGCGCATTGCGCTCGGCCACGGCACGGCTGGCGAGTCCCGATGGAAAACTTGTGGAAATGGCGACGGCAACCAGCGATGCAATCCAGTCGGGCGCCCTACTCGCCGCCGTCGCGTTGATCGAACGGTTTCGCCGGCAGACGGAGGCAAAGTTGGGTGTCGTGCCGGCCATCGTGCTTTCCGGCGGCGGCAGCGCAGAATTGTCGTCGTGGTTGCCCGACAGCGAGCGTCATGCTGATCTGGTGCTGCATGGTCTTGCGCGTTGGGCCGAAGCGGAGGTAAGTGCCTGATGCTGGTCCGGGTCATCGTCTTGCTGTTGCTGGTGCTCAACATCGGCGCGCTGGCGTGGATCGCCAGTACCTATCGCGACGCGCCTACGGTTACCCGGACGGAAAACGCGAACGGCGTTCCGAGCCTGGTTCTGCTGTCCGAGCGCGATGCCATCGGGCCGATTCCAGAACTTTTGAAGGATCCAGCCAGCGCGCAGGCCGACGATGTCTGCACGTCGATCGGGCCGTTTTCGAACCGTTCCGCGGTGCGTTCCGCCATCATCGCGCTGACCCCACTGACGCGTCGCATCCAGTTCCGCGAAGGCCAGTTGGAGCGCTCGCGCGGCTGGTGGGTTTTTCTGCCGACCTTTCCTGACCGAAACAGCGCGTTGGCTTCGGCACGCGAAATGTCCGAGCGCGGCGTGAAGGATTACTACGTGATCACCGCTGGTGACCAGCAAAACACGGTGTCGCTGGGCCTGTTCCGCGACCGCGACAACGCGGAGAAACGGCAACGCGAACTTGCCGCGCTCGGAGTGCAAGCCGAGATTGGCGAACGCACCGAACTCGATCCGGGTTTCTGGATCGATTTCGCGCAACCAGGCGATACGGCCTTGGACTGGCGAGCGCATGTCGGCACCGACACTGCCATCGAGGCGCGATCAATCGATTGTTTCTGATTGGTCGTTCGACGAGTTTCTTCCGTGGCTGCCATGTTCGGCTTGCTTGAAACAGTCGCCGCCCCCATCCCTGTGTTTCCTGCAAATTCCGACTCCGACCATGACCCCAGCCATGACCGATACCAACCCATTGCTCGTCACCAGCGGCCTGCCGCCGTTCAAGTCCATTCGCCCTGAGCATGTTGAACCGGCGATCACGCAAATTATTGGGGAGTACCAGGCAGGCATCGACGCGATGTTGGCCAACGACGAAACGCGCACGTTCCAGAACACGGTCATGCTGGCCGAACGCCTCGGTGACCGCCTTTCACGCGCTTGGTCGCCAGTCAGCCATTTGCATGGCGTGATGGATTCCGAAGCCCTGCGCAAGGCTTATGCCAGTGCGCAGGAAAAGCTGGTCGCATTCAATACCGAACTCGGCCAGAACCGCGCGCTGTATGCGGCAATCGCAGCGGTGCAACAGTCGTCCGGCTTCGCCGACCTGCCGCGTGCGGCACGGACCCTGGTCGAACACGAGATTCGCGATTTCACTTTATCCGGCGTCGCGCTGGAGGAACCGGCACGCAGCCGGTTTCGCGAAATTTCGTCCGAACTGGCTCGGCTGTCGACGGAATTCGAGGAAGCCGTGCTGGATTCGACCGACGCCTGGAGCGAACACATAACAGACGAATCGATGCTCGCGGGCATTCCCGAATCGGGCCGCGCAATTCTGCGTGCCTACGCAGAGGAGAAGGAACTAGACGGCTGGCTGGTGACATTGAAGCAACCCAGCGTGCAGGCCGTGCAAACTTACGCTGACGACCGCGAACTGCGTGGTCGTGTCTACCGCGCTTATTCCACCCGCGCGTCCGAACTGGCCAACGACGGGAAGTTCGACAACGAAAACCGCATCGAACACTTGCTGTCACTCAACCATGAGTCTGCCGCCTTGCTTGGCTTCGCCAACGCAGCGGAGGAATCGCTCGAAACCAAGATGGCAGCATCTCCCGAACGCGTTCTGGAGTTCCTGCGCGACCTTGCCGCTCGTGCCAAGCCTCGTGCGCAAGCGGAACTGGAAGAATTGGGTGCCTACGCTGCGAGTGATCTGGGTATCAGCGATCTGCAACCTTGGGATGTCGCGTATGCCTCGGAGAAATTGCGCGAGCAGAAGTACTCCCTCAACGAGGAAGAGCTAAAGCCCTACTTTCCCCTTCCGGCCATAATCCAAGGCTTGTTTGGTGTGGTCAAAAGCCTGTTCGGCGTCGAGCTGCGTGAGCGCGATGGCGTTGAAACGTGGCATGCCGACGCTCGCTACTACGACTTGATCGATGCCGATGGTCACGTCATTGCCGGTGCCTACGTCGATCTCTACGCGCGCAGCGGCAAGCGCGGCGGAGCATGGATGGACGTGTGCGCAAGCCGCTTCCGCGATGGCGACACAATGCAGTTGCCTGTCGCCTATCTGGTATGCAATTTCGCGCCGCCAACCGGATCGACGCCGTCACTGCTGACCCATGACGACGTGGTCACCTTGTTCCACGAATTCGGCCACGGCCTGCATCACATCCTCACCGAAGTCGACTATCCCGGCGTGTCCGGCATCAGCGGTGTCGAATGGGATGCAGTGGAACTGCCCAGCCAGTTCATGGAGAACTTCGCGTGGACACGCGAAGGGTTGGATCTGTTTGCGCGCCACTACAAGACCGGCGAAAAACTACCCGAAGAGCTTTTCGAACGAATGCTGGCGGCTCGCCATTTCCACAGCGGCATGTTCCTGGTGCGTCAGCTTGAGTTCGCGCTCTTTGATTTCCGGTTGCATCTGGAATTCAACCCGACCATCGGGTCGCGCCTGATGGAAATACTTGGCGAAGTGCGCGATGAAGTCGCGGTGATTCGCGCACCCGAGTGGAATCGCTTCCCGCACGCCTTCACCCATATCTTCTCCGGTGGCTACGGGGCGGGTTACTACAGCTATCTCTGGGCCGAGGTTTTATCGGCCGACGCTTTCGGGCGTTTCGAGCAGGAAGGCGTGTTCAGTCGCGAGGTTGGCGAGGCCTATCGCAAGGCGATCCTCAGCGTTGGCGGATCGCGGCCTGCATTGGAGAGTTTTGTCGAGTTTCGAGGCCGTGAGCCATCACCGGATGCGCTGTTGCGCAGCTACGGCCTGGTCGACTGAGCACTCAGCCGAAGAACGAACGCAGCGCCTCGACGGCGCGATCAACGCCGTCGTCGTCGATATCCAGGTGCGTCACCAATCGAACAGACGGCAGATAGCCGATGCTGGCGAGAATGCCGTGTTCACGCAGATGGGTGTCGAGCGCACGCAAGCGCTCGGTTGGCACTTCGACGAACACCATATTGGTGTGCTGCGCGGAAACAATCAGCGCATTTATATCCCGCAATCCATCGCCAAGCCGCGCCGCGCGACGGTGGTCATCCGCCAAACGATCGACGTGATGGTCCAGCGCGTGCAAGCCAGCCGCCGCGAGAATGCCGGACTGACGCATGCCGCCGCCGAGCATCTTGCGCCAGCGTCGTGCGCGCTCGATCACCGCGTCGGATCCAACCAGCACCGAACCAACCGGGGCGCCGAGACCTTTCGACAGGGAGATCGATACGCTGTCGAATGGGCTGGCCAATTCGCGCGGCGCAACACCGCTGGCGATGGCTGCATTGAAAAAACGTGCACCGTCCAGATGCGTTGCCAGTCCACGCGAAAGCGCCCAATCAGTCGCTTCGGTCACGTAACTCTGCGGCAGCACCCGGCCATGCCAGGTGTTTTCCAACGCCAGCAAACGCGTTCGCGCGAAGTGAAAATCGTCGGGCTTGACCGCTTTCTTCAATAGATCGAGCGGCAGACTGCCGTCGGCGGCATTGACGATCGGCTGTGGCTGGATGGAACCCAGCACAGCAGCGCCACCACCCTCGTATTTGTAGGTATGCGCTTCCGCGCCGACCAGGTATTCATCGCCGCGTTCGCAGTGGGCGAGCATCGCCACCAGATTCGCCTGGGTGCCACTTGGGGTGAACAAGCCAGCTTCGAATCCCAAGTCCGAGGCAAGTCGTTGTTCGAGCGCGGTGACGGTTGGGTCTTCACCGTAAACATCGTCGCCAACCGGTGCAGCAGCCATCGCCGCGCGCATGGCGGCGGTCGGTTGGGTGACGGTATCGCTGCGCAGATCGATCATTGATTCCATTGCCACAGCTTAACCGCTGGCTCGCTTCCCGCAGCCGTGCGCGTACGCTGCGGCTAGACTGTCCCGATGAAAATCGCATCGTGGAATGTCAATTCATTGAACGTACGGCTGCCGCATGTGGAGCAGTGGCTGGCCGAGGCCGCGCCCGAAGTTCTGGTGTTGCAGGAAACCAAGCAGGAAGACCACAAGTTTCCGCGCGAGGCATTGGAAGCAGCCGGATACCACACGGTCTTTTCCGGGCAGAAGACCTACAACGGCGTCGCCATACTTGCGAAGCAGCCAATCAACGACGTCATCACCGACATCGACGGACTGGACGATCCGCAACGGCGCATCCTGATCGGGACCGTCGGCGACATTCGCATCGTCAATCTTTATGTCGTCAATGGTCAGGCCGTGGGCAGCGAGAAATACGCCTACAAACTCGACTGGCTGGCCAAGGTGACGGCGCATATCGAGAAGGAGTTGGAAAGCCATCCGAATCTGATCGTGCTTGGCGATTTCAACATCGCGCCGGATGATCGCGACGTACACGATCCCGTTGCCTGGGGGGACGGAATCCTCTGCTCCGCGCCCGAGCGTGACGCGTTGCAGGCGATGCTTGCGCTGGGCCTGCACGACACGTTCCGGATGTTCCACGACGACGCCGGCCATTACAGCTGGTGGGACTATCGCCAGGCCGCTTTTCGCCGCGACATGGGTCTTCGCATCGACCTGATCCTGGCCAGCGATGCCTTGAAAGCGCGCTGCGTCGCCGCCACCATCGAACGCACGCCGAGAACCTGGGAGCGCGCTTCCGACCACGCGCCGGTCATGCTGGAACTGGCCGAATAGTATTGAGGGCGGCTCCGCACGGTGGTGTTGAACCACGCATCTCCTGCCCTTTGAGAGCCGATGTTGATCGAGTATTCACCGAATGAATGAATTGCAATGGACCCAGTCGCCAACCGACGACGAGCTGCAGGAACTCGACGAGTTTTTGCGCGGGCGTGGCAGCGATGAAGACCTGTTGCTGGACGGCGTGCACGGCATGCTGACCGCGCTGGCTATCGGGCCGGAGCCGCCCAAACCAGCCGAGTGGTTGCCCGAGGTGCTGCACGAACCCTTCACCGATCCCGGCGAGGCCGAGCGCGTGCTCGGCTTGCTCGCACGACTCAACGATTCGATTGTTTCCGAGCTGCACGCGGGGCTCTACGAACCGATCCTGGGCGAAGTGGACAGCGACGAAGGCGAAATCATTTACAGCGCGCGAGGCTGGTGCGAAGGCTTTTCACGCGGTATCGACCTGCGTGCGTCGGGCTGGGAAGTGCGCCTGGGCCACGACATGCAACTGATGGAATTGCTGGCACCGATAGTCGCGCTGTCGATCGAGGATGGCGTATTCGAGCCCGATGGTGACTACGAGCATTTGAGCGACGACGAATACGAAGAATGCCTTGCCGACCTGCCGACTGTTGCCTGCGCGGTCGCCGATTATTGGCGTCAACGGCCGCCGACCAACGAAGAGCGGTTGGCTTATGCGGCGCATGTTTCCGACCGTCCGCAACGCCGTCGCGGTGGTCGAACGCTGCACTAGGAATAACCTGATCGAAAGCCGCTGCCGACGAAATCGGCTGCTGGCATCGGACCACTGTTTACGGCACCGATGACTTCGCGGCGATAGGCACCACCAGCGCGCTCGGATGGCGCGCGTCGTGATACAGCGTAACCGTCACAGTGCGCGCATCCTTGGCCGTTTCGTCGGATACAACGCCACCGCCGTTGAAATTACGCTCGGCATTCGGCGAGCTGGCGCTCGAGATAGTCAGACGCAGTCGGCTGCCCTTGGCGATACGCCGCGCCAGATAGGTGAATGCGTTGAAGTCGTAGTGCTCGATCGCGCCCGGCACCACCAGTTTCTCCACGCGCGCACTTTCGCGATAGCGCGCCCGCATGGTGTCGCCGCCGAGCTGCACGCTGCTGCCGTCAGCCTTGATTTCGTACACGTCCACATCGAAGTCGGCGTCTTTCTGGTCGATTGCAATCCACGCCGACAGCTTGAAGCTGCCGGCGATGTCAATGTCCTGTGCAAACACCGGTGTGTGATAGACCAATTGCCGCGTGTCCAGCACCGTTGCAGTCTGGTCGATCAGATTCCCGGACTCGCTCTCCGGCCAGTCCAGCGCGCTCTGGTCCAGCGGATCGGAAACGTAGCTATCGGGTTTGCCTTTGCCGGGCTGATCCTTGTGCAAGCTGCCTGATGCGAACACGTCGTTCGCTGTGGTGCCGTGGGAGTCGAGGTTCCAGGTTTCGGTGCGCGCGGTGGTGGCGGCCAGCGTCGGCGCATAGCGCCAGGCTTCCTCGCCGACCACGTAGAAGGCGACCTTGTCCTTGAGGAACTCGGGCTTGGTGCCCGACTTCAAGGTCCAGTCATACCAGGCCTTGTGCAGCGCATTCATGTCGAGCAGCGAAGCCGGACCGAACGTGAGTCCGCCCACTTCAGCACGCGGAGTGCGCGTTCCCGGATGGTCCCACGGCCCGATGATCAGGTAGTGACGCGCCTTCGCGGAGGCCGTGCCGAACCGCATGTGTCCGTTGTAAAAAGCCAGCGCACCCGGTTGGTCGGCATCGTAGCTGCCGGTAATCGAAAGGATGGGTAAGTCCATTTTCGCGTATTGCTCGGGGGTTGGGCTGAAGTGGTCCCAGTACGCATCCTGCATCGGGTGATCCAACCAGGTCTGGAAATCCTTCGACGGATTGCCGACCATGCGATCGAGATCGCGGAAAGCCCTTCCGGACTTGTACCACCGAGTGAAATTGGCGTTCCAGAACGCGCCGTCGCCGAAGATGGATTGCTGCGCGGCGCGGCCGCTGGTAAACGTGATCCACTGGATGTCGTAGGGCGAGAACCGGTTGTTGCGCATCGGAAAATCAAAACCCGGCTTCGCCGAAGCGACCGGCACGATGGTCGCCAGACCGGTCGGCAATTCTTTTGCCGCTGCCCATTGGTCGTATCCGGCGTAAGAGCCGCCCCACATCGCCACCTTGCCGTTGCAGAGCGGTTGTTTCGCGAGCCATTCGACCACGTCATGGCCATCGTGCGCTTCCTGCAGAAATGGCGTGAATTCGCCAGCGGAGTTGCCGCGTCCGCGCACGTCGAC
>JBATAQ010000236.1:0-3955 GCA_049661925.1 Dokdonella sp. | reverse complement strand
GGGTATGACACACCTGCCTTCGCGCTTATGCCTGTCGGATATACGTCACGTCGTCTGTGCAAGTACCGGGCTTTGACCTTTTTGGCTGCCTCACCCCAACATGCCGCCTCGTATCCGCTTCCTGTTCGTCAGGCCAGCGTTTTGCTTCCAGCTTCCTCCAGACGCCCAGTCACCCGAAACGCCCTTGCCTTCCGCTAATCCTTCCCCTTGCCGTGTGGACAGAGGACTTTCACCTCCAAGCAAGTGCGCCCTGCCGGGCGCACCAAAAAAAAAGGCGAGGTTTCCCCCGCCTCGATGTACTTGTACAGCAAGCTGCCCGATTAACGGGCGACCTTGAACTACAAAGCGGGAACCGTGATCGGCGCACCCGAGTTGTCGAACGTGTAGCTGACAATGGTCGCCGGCATTCCCGACGCACCCACCGCTCCCAGGGTGTTGATGCGAACATAGCCGTAATTGATGACGGTCGTTGCTGTATTCAGGAAGCGGAAGCCCAGATAGGCATCTGCTCCACCGGTTACCCGCCACGGTGCCGCGGCACTTGCCGAGTCCAAATAAGTCGTCGTCGGGCCGATCACTGTTCCCGGCGCGGCCGCAATATAGGCGCTACCCGAGGCGGTACCGCCGCGATTTGCAGTTGCACCCGTATAGCTCCAGAAAAAGGACAACGCGCGCGGTGTTCCCGAAACCGTGTACGGATTGAAATCATCGCCCGTGCATGAACCCAGGTTGTCGCGCACCACACCCGTCAGCCACTTGATGCAGGTTCCGTTGAGACTGTCGAACACCGGCGCATTGGTATTGAACGTGACAAGGTTGGGATTGACCGGTGGAGCCACCGAATCAAAGCCGTTTGCGAAGATGCCATCACCGGTGCCACGAACGGCAACCGCGATGTGCTCGACCGGCGACGCACCACCTGCTGCGGTCAACAGGATGTTGCCGAAGCCAACCGCCGGAGCCACGATGGGCGCACCGGTTGGGGTGACCTTGATCGTCAGCACCTGGGTGGCGCCCGCGGCAATCGTGAAGGTTGCCGGCGTTACCGTAGCCGTCATGCCGCCGGTGGTCGTGAAGCTGGTTGACCAGTTCGCCGACGCAGCCAACGTGCTGCGCACCGTACGGGTAAAGGTGCAATCAGGCGTACAGGTCATGTTGCGGACCGACGGCAGGTTCAGTTCCTTGACGTTGATCGTTCCACCGACCGGATTGGCGGCGAGGAAGTTGGCGAAGGTTTCGTTCATCACCAAACCTGCCGTGGAGGCAAAGTTCAGATCAACGCGACCGTTACCGACATCATCGATATTCCATGGATCGGTGCCGTTTTCTTTGGAGCCGTCACTCTTGGCCGTCATCATGATGGCCGACTTGACTTCAGCTGGCGTCCAGCTTGGCTGCACGGCGCGGATCAGCGCAGCGGAACCGGCCAGATGCGGGCTCGACATCGAAGTACCGCTGATCGTGAAGAAGTTGCCATCGGCCACGCGACCGGCAGCCAGGATGTTGACGCCCGGACCAGTGATGTCCGGCTTGGTCAGATCAGCAAGATTGCCAGGAGTTGGGCCACGGAAGCTGAAGTCGGCAATCACGTCACCCTGGACTGTGCCCGCGATCTTGGCGTCCAGCTTGCTGGTGGTCGGGGTTGCGCCATTGGCCGTTATGAAAGCGATCAACGCATTCCCCGAAGCCTGGGTCATGCTGTAGGTCGGGATGGTGGCCCCGTCCGTGTTCATGTTGATGGTGCCGAAGGTGTTGTTCGAGACGAACAGTGCCGTCGCGCCGGCTGCCGCTGCATTGGCTGCCTTCTCGGTAAACGCACACGAACCGCGCGGAACCAAGGCGACACTACCAGCAAAGAATCCAGCCGGGAAACCACCAGTAGCCGTGCAGCCGATTGGGTTGGCCGCGTTGTAGCGGATTTCCGAACTCGCAAAAGGCACCGCCGCCGGCGTGTTGCTGCCGGTCTGGGTCAGGATGTTCTGCGTATTGGCTGGCGGCGTGCCAGGGCCTGTTGCGGAAAGGCCGGCACCAATGTTGACGTCCTGCGTCGAAGCGGCAACCGTCATTACCCACGGACCGCGGTGATTGACCTGGCCGACTGGGTTGGTGACCGAGGCGCTGGTGTTGCCAGCGGATGCCGCCACCAGGATGTCGGCGTTCAGCGCATCAAGAAAGTTGCGATCGTTGTCGCTCCACGGGCTGGTACCGCCGGAGATCGAGAAGTTGATCACGTCGACGCCATCGGCAATCGCACTGTCAACGCCACCGATGATATCGGCACCCGGGCAGGTGGTGCCTGGGCAAACCTTGTAGGTGCGAATCGACGCGCAGGGGGCGACGCCTGAAAGCTGCGTGTAGGGCGCCGGCAGGTCGGGCGATGGCGTGGCCGAATTCGTGACAACGGCACCGGCCGCCGTGCTGGCGGTATGCACACCGTGCCCGGAATCAACGGCTTCCGGATTTGGTCCAGCGCAAACGCCGGCAGTGACTACCGAGCAATCCGTTGCGCTCAGCAGCTTCTTCTCCATGCCGGTGTAGTTGCAGCTGGCTTCGTCGGCAAACGACGGATGGGCTGAATTGACACCGCTGTCGAGCACGCCAACGGTCACACCCTTGCCACGATTGATATTGCCGCCCGGCGTTGGTGCGTTCCAGATCGTTGGCGCACCGATGAAAGTCGGACCGCGGAAGGTATCGGTGTGATAGATCTGTTCCTGATTGACAGACTTGACACCCGGAGCGCGCGAAACCAGATCGGCTTCAGCAGCCGTCAGCTCGGCGGCAATGCCGTTCATGGTGATTTCGTAGCGATGGGTGACCTTGAGCGCGTGACCAACCATTGAATTCAGATCGGCAATTCGATTCGTCTGGGTCTCGCGCAGGAAGCTGCGATAGGCGACGGCTTCCGGGCTGCTCGCATGGAACTTGCGGTCACCATTGGCTGCTGCATCGGGTGCCGTACCCTTCAGACTGGAAACACCGCCGGTGTAATAGAGCGCGCCCGGTTCGCTGAAGGTGATGATGTAGCGCGACACACCGCTCTGTGCGGCAGCGGTGCTGCTGGAGGCATCCAGATTCTGCGCATGGATGGCGGGAGACATCGTGCTGCCGATGAGTGCGACGGCAACCGCCGACGCCAGCAGGTTGTAACGAACAAAACTAACCATTGGGACGAACTCCGGGGTAGTGGTTGGGGACCGCGACGGCTTCACGCAACGCGAAGCGCCAGAGAGTGCGAGCGGACCGGGGGAATGTATAACAGGTGAACGCAGGTCTGCAAAGTGCGTTACGTTTTTTTAACAGTATGCGCATTCACGATACGCCGGCGTATCCACAATTAAGCATTTCCGCTATTCGGCTGCTGGGCAGCAATGCCCGCTTCGCTGCTTCCGCCTGGTTCGGAAAAAAATGCCTGCACGTCACGCACGTCTTCGCTGCGGGGCATGTCGGGAAGACTGGCAAGGAAAAGACGTCCGTATGGCTTGCTGAGCAAGCGCGGGTCGCACAGCACCAGCACGCCGCGATCATGGGTGTCGCGGATCAAGCGTCCGCTGCCTTGCTTGAGTGCGATTACGGCATTGGGAACCTGCCATTCGACGAACGGATTGCGGCCTTCATCGCGCAGCATTTTCAGGCGCGCTTCCAGCACCGGATCGTCCGGCGCGGCGAATGGCAGCTTGTCGATCAAAACCAGTGACAACGCTTCGCCGACCACGTCGACGCCTTCCCAAAAACTCGCTGCGCCAAGCAGGACGCCATTGCCGGATTGGCGGAAATCTTCGAGCAATTGATGCCTCGGCGCACTGCCCTGCACGAACAGCGGATACGGCGCGGCCAGTTCGGTCAATCGCTCGGCGGCACGACGCAGAGCGCGGTGTGACGTGAACAACAGGAAGGCGCGACCTTTCGATGCGGCAAGCGCCGGCAGCACCGCATCGACGACGCGGTCGGTGTA
>JBATAQ010000235.1:0-3242 GCA_049661925.1 Dokdonella sp. | reverse complement strand
GTCGCCAGATCGTACCAACGTCGAAGCGGAATTGCGGTTGTCCCGCTCGTTGTCCTTGTCCAGACTCAGTAACCATTCCTTTTGGTAGATCAACCTTGATGAACCCGGCTTTGCGAATCGGCGTTCTCGGCCGCGGCCGCTTCGGCACCGCGTTTGCTGCGCTGCTCGCCGAGCATCGCTACGCGTGGCTCGGTTGGGATAGCGTGCAGACGGTGCCCGAGCCACATGCGGCGGCAAGTGTTGCTGACTTGGTCGCACGCTCCGATCTGATCTTCATCGCCGTGCCGGTTGTCGCTTTCGAGACGGTCCTGCGTCAGCTGCGCCCGCTGTTGGGCGGCGAGCATCAGGTGCTGGATGTGTGCAGCGTCAAGCTGCGTCCGTGTGCGTTGATGGATGAAGTGCTGGGTGATGCCATCCCGCATGTTGGCTGCCATCCCTTGTTCGGCCCGCTCAGCATCGCTCGTGCGGAACCGCTGCGAACGGTGCTTTGCCCGAGTCCGCGCCATCCCGCGACGGCATTGCAGGCGCGCGCACTGTTCGAGTCCATCGGTAGCGAGGTGACCACGATGGACCCGGCGGTGCATGACCAGCACATGGCGCTGACGCATGCGATGGCGTTCTTCATTGCCCGCGGTTTACTTGATCTGGGGTTGGGCGATGATCTGCATTGGACGACACCGAGCTTTGCCGCGTTGGCGGCGTCGATTGCAGCCGTGCGTGGCGATGCGGGCCATTTGTTCAACGCGATCCAGTTGGAGAACCCTTACGCCGCAGCGACTCGCGAGCGCCTAATCCAGGCTTTGACGCTGATCGACCAGCGTCTGGCGCAGGAACCTCCGGGCTCGAACGCACTTTCCATTCCTGGCCATCCGGGTCTCGATCAGAATTCGCCCGGGCTGCTGGAGGTACGCGAGCATATTGACGAGCTGGATCGCGAACTACTCGCGCTGTTGCAACGACGCTACGAGCTCAGCAACCGCGCGGTACAGGCCGAAAGCGGCGTTGGGGTGCCGGTATTTGACGCTGATCAGGATCGCGCGCTGCTGGAGACGCGTGGTGAGTGGGCGAAGGAGACTGGTTTGCCTGCTGATTTCGTGCAGGCAGTGTTCCGCCAAGTATTGGCGAACACCCGCCGGGCGCCGGGCTGACTGCACGCTGGTCGAGCGCCGTGCTGGGGTTTCTGAAATGTGTGTAATGTATATTATGTAAAGTTACAGATGGCTGGCTTGTTTGATAACTCGCCAGCCAGTTCCATATCCAGCGTCATTCTTTCCGGTACAGGTTTCCGATCACGTTGTAGCACCCTTTTCTGCCCGATCAAATTCGTGATCGAACGCTCGTCGTCGTTGGCGAGAATCAACGACATTCCTTGTCTATGCTGTCGGTGTGTCAGCTCTCGGGCCACGTCCCGACGCGAGCAGCAGTTGGTGAGCGTTTGTAACGCAATTGCTCTTTGCACAATACTCAGCGAGCGTTTGACGGGGAGAACGACGTAGTGAACCAGGGTGCACCGGAACCAACTTCCGTCGCGACGTTCGATGCGCTGAGTTCGGATGACCTTTTCGTGGGCGTCTATGAACGTCTTAAAGGCATGGCCAGCAACCAGCTCGCTCGCAGCAGCGACGCCACGCTGGATACCACCAGCCTGGTGCACGAGCTTTACGTGAAGGTGTCTGCGGCACACGAGCTCGAATTTTCCGATCCAGCCCAGTTCTTCAGCTATGCCTCCCAAGCGATGCGCCACATTCTTGTCGACCACGCCCGTCAACGCCTGCGTGTGAAGCGAGGTGCGGGTGTGAGCAAGGTCAATATCGACGATGTCGAGATTGCCGACCTGACCGCGACCCAGGTGCTCGGGCTGGATGAGGCGTTGCGGCGACTGGAAACCTCCGACCCGCGAGCGGGCCAAATGGTCGCCCTGCACTATTTCGCGGGTCTGCCACTTTCGAAGATAGCTGCGCTGCTCGGGGTTACCGAGCGCACCTTGAATCGGGACTGGCGCTTTGCTCGCGCCTACCTGCACGATCTGATGGGGTGAGCTGATGTCGTATTTTTCTGCCGAATGTCGTTCCTTGCCGTCATGAATACGCAACCGCCTGATCCATCCCCGAACAGCGCCTCGTCCGACACACTCGGTCGATTGCGCGAGATCTTCGACAGCGTGATCGAGCTGCCTGCTGATCAGCGCCAAGCCTGGCTGGACAATCACGTAGCGCATCCCGAAGATCGCGCCGCCATCCTTGCCCTGCTGCACGCAGACGAAATGGATCGGGGTGTTCTGGATACGCCGGCGGGCGAGCTGGCTGGTCGCATGAAAGATGACGGCCCCGCCCTTGAGGGCCTGGTTGGCCAGAACATCGGTGCGTTCCGCCTGGTTCGCCTGCTCGGCAAGGGCGGCATGGCGGCCGTCTTTCTCGGAGAGCGACAGGGTGGCGATTTCGAGCAGCAGGTCGCGATCAAGCTGCTTCGACGCGGGCTGTATTCCGAGCTGGAGCAACGTTTGTTCCTGCGCGAGCGGCAAGTGCTGGCGAACCTTGCTCATCCGAATATCGCGCAGTTGTTCGACGGCGATGTCACTGCTGCCGGCATTCCGTTCCTGGTCATGGAATACATCGATGGTGTGCCGATCACGCGCTACGCCAACGATCACAAACTCGGTGTTCGCCAACGACTTGAGCTGTTGCTGACGGTCTTGCGCGCAGTGGATGCTGCGCACCGCAGCCTTGTCGTGCATCGTGACCTGAAACCATCGAACATCATGGTTGACGCCGAAGGCCGTGTGAAGCTGATCGATTTCGGCATTGCAAAATTGCTCGAAGACGATGTCGATCATGCGACGGTTGGCGTCTACACGCCCGACTACGCGGCCCCTGAACAAGTCACCGGGCAACCGATCACCACGGCCACCGATGTCTACTCACTCGGCGTCGTCATGCACGAATTGCTGCTTGGTCTTCGCCCGAAGGGACAACCGCGGAGACGACCTTCCGTGCTTGCCGCGGAGCTGGCACTGGCCGGCAAGAATGAAGTCGAAGCCGCCTTGCCGATGCGCTCGATGAAGCCGGTTTTGCAGGGCGATCTCGACAACATCGTCCTCAAGGCGCTGTCGACCGAAGCCGATCAACGCTATCCCTCGGCAGGCGCGTTTGCCGACGACATCCAGCGCTATCTGGATCGCCAGCCGGTCAGCGCACATCCGCCCTCCTCGTGGTATCGCACGCGCAAGTTCGTGGCGCGTCACA
>JBATAQ010000234.1:0-6756 GCA_049661925.1 Dokdonella sp. | reverse complement strand
AACCAGCGCACTTCCGCCGGATCAGTGGCGCGCAATTGCATTGACACGACTCGGCGCTCGAAAATGGCGGCGTGCCAGCGCAGGTATTCGTTTTCGCTGAGTACGAATGGCGAGACCAGCATCCCCGCCGGTCCCAGTTGCCTGACCAACGAAAAGATTTGTTCGCTGCCATCCGTCAACTGGGCATGCAACGACAAGCCTGGCTCCCGGAAGATCGCTGCACGTATCCGGCCCCAGAAATTCAGGCGGATGTCGAAGAAAAGGACCTTTGATCGTGGTCCCTGATCGATGTCGAGGTCAGCCCCCAACCCGGCTTGCTTCCAATCCGCTACCGGGGGAACGGGAAGCGGATCAAGATCCCATCCAGCTCTCTTCATCACCAGATACCCGCCCTCCATATCAACCGGAATATAGGCGCGTAACGCTGCCAATACCGACGACGGATCGTCCCCAGTCGGCAATCGATTGTCGAACGACTGCAACTTGGTCAGCACGTATTCGGGTGCTGTCGCTGGATCAAGCAGGTAGGCCTCATTGCGACGAGCAAGTGTTGCCGTGTACGCCGTGTAACCCTGGAACGCGGGGCGCGGCTGATAGTTGAGATCGTTGACCAGCGCAATCGACGATTCATTCATCAGTACGTCGACCTTCGACGATCCGAGTCGCGCGCGCGTACGTGGGAGACGATCAAGTGCAGCGTGCGCGGATTGCAGTTCGATTCGACCCGCCAACAACTGGGTTGGATGGAGCAGTCCGTCAACGGCGGTTGGCACTCCGCGCAGGCTCCAGTCAAGTCCGAGCTTTCCGTAGCAGACAATGACCGACACCAACATCGACAATGCAAGCAGCCAGCGCGCTGCGCTCGCTCTCCTGCCAGAGTGGTCATGCGACAGAAGCGCGGCAAGCGCAATGAAGAATATGCTGCCGAAGAAAATGGCAACGTGCTGATCGGCGCGAACGAAGCCTGCGCGCCATGCCAGGCATGCAAGTGAGAGCCAGGCGATCAAAGCGATGGCCATTGACCAGCGTGCTTGAGAACACCAGCAGCGCAATGCCATCGCAGTGAACAGCAGCAGCATGGCGATCACACCGATCATGTCGACGAATGGTGCCGGTTTCACGCTCATCGCGCCGATACCTTCACGCATCATCGCTGCGCTTGCGATGAAGTCAAACAGTCCACCCAACGATTGTCCGACCGCAAGCCAGATCGCAATCAACACCGCTGGCATTGCCACGCCAAACAGGACCGCAAGGCGAAGGTCGCGACGCATCAACGCTGCGACAACCGCGTACACGACAACCACGGCCCACATCAACAACAAGGTGTAGTTGATCAGCGCCAGCAAGCTCAACAGAAGAATCGTCACGATGGTGCTGGCTCGACGCCGCCTTCCAATCGCTGCCTCGCCATGCATGTCGTGAACCAGCATCACCGCAAATGCGAACGGCACGATCCAGCCGATGTCGATGATCAGCAGCGGGTACCAGACGAGCACCGCCACGACCACGATTGACTGCTGCCGCAACGAAAAGCGATGGGCGATGGCAAACATCATCAGTGCCCAGAGAGAGCACAGCACGATCTGGCCGATTCGAAATGCCGTCGCCGTCTCGGGGTTCCACGCCAGATGCGGGGTGAGGAAGCCCAGCGGGCCATAGGTCGAAATGATCGTCGAGCCCCACGACCATCCCGAAGCGAATCCATGTGCGATTACGGCACCCCACGAGGACTCCGCCGTAACGCCAGATGGCCGAGCGCCGAGCTGAATACAGGAAAGAAACGCAACCGCAGCGACGACCGCTGCGCCCAGAAAACGGTTGCGGTTGATGACCACCGAATCATCCCCGTCCACCTGAGCATCCGATGCGGGACCACCATAGGTTTTTTCGAAACTGCTTTGCCTCATGAAAACGTCCAATGCTTGTGGGCGAGGTAGCTGGTGATGGCCGGGACGGCGATGCCAGCGGCGTGGGCGACCGCTTCAGGATGCCATTGCCAGCCAATCAAGGGCAGTAGCCAGCGCGCCAGTAACAGGCTGAAAGCCAGCGTTTGCAGCAGCGCGGCGAGGTTTACCAGCAGGAAACGCAGCGCCTGCGACTGGGTCGACTGGGTTGATCCGGCAAAGATGTAGCGCCGGTTCAATAGAAATGCCGTGGTCAGTCCGACGACGAACGCGGCGCAGATCGCGGCGGCATACGGCATCGCCAGGCTGAAGACGAATCGTGACCCGAAGTTGGCCAGACCGGCGATGCCGCTGACCAGCACGAAGCCGACAAACTGTCGCGACACCACCGACGAACTCGCGACCATGGATCAGGCCGTCTTTTCGGCGACGACCATGGCCTGCTTGCCGAAGATCCGCCAGGCCAGCGGAATCTTCAGGTACATGCGCACCAGCCACGCTGCCTGCGGCAAGCGGCTCTTCGTTGTGTAAGGCAGGAACCTCGCGATCACGACACGCGGCGTGAAACCGGTCAGTTGCAGACCTTCAACCAGGCTGCGGTCGGACAGCGCGGTGTTGTGGTCGAAATAGTCCCAGTACTCGGCATACAGGAAACGGATATTCGGTTGCAGGATCACGATGCGACCGCCCTTGCGCAGGATGCGATTTGCTTCCTTGAACGTGTCGAGCACCATCTGCTTGCTCGGCAAGTGTTCGAGGAAGTTACTCATGAACACGACATCGACGCTGCCGGATTCCAGATGCGCGATCGCCGTGCAGGAATCGTTGATCACGCGCACGTCGGACCCGGCGAAGCGATTCACGTCGGGATTAAGATCAACCGCGATTTTTTCCTTCGCGTCGATGTTGTTGATGAACTCGCAATAGCCCGCGCCGATATCGACGACGGTATCGGTCGGCTGAACGTAGCGGCTGAAGAAGTCCGCGCACAGCACCTGCCAGATGGCGTGCTTTGCCTTCAGCTCGCTGTCGGGAAAGCGCTGACTGTAGAGCTTGTCGAGTTGCAGGTCGCTTTCGATCATTGATAGTTCTGCGGCCAAAATTAGGTTCTAGAATTCAAGAGCGCACCCCGCGGTGAACCGGGGACCGTCCGACGCGGCGTTGATGCGCCGGTGTCAGTTGATCCTGACCGCAGACCATCATGTCGGTGAACCCCAGCTAGTCTAACGACGTTCGGACGCGAAACATTGAGTCGGATGTCACTCACGCCGAATCGAACTTTCAGGGTTGCACGGTTTCGCCGACTCTTTTGAATTGCACCGCATCGAGGTAGCCCCAGTCGCAGTCGAGGGTGGCTGTTGGAGACAGACCGGGGGCAAAGCGCAAATTTACGGTGTCGCCATCGTTCAGCGCGAATGGTCCGAGTTCAAACGGTATCGAACCGCGGTCCGATACCGCATGGACCGGATCCGCCAACCGGGCGAACAGGCGGGTCACAGATCCGGCGGCGTTGATCCGCTCGACAATCAGCGCGATCCCGTCTCGGCCCGGGCAGTCCAGCTCACTACTCAGCAAGCCAAACGCACCGCTGACATTCCATGCACCGGGCCCCAAGGTGTAGCCGACCCTGGCGGGAATTTGCAGGAACAGGACACTACGGTCGTTTTCAATCACAACCTGTCGGCGAGCAGTTTCGACAGCGGTCGGGAACGGTGCGAAGCCTGGGTAGAACACACCCTGCAGCTCACGCGACAGGCCAGCGACATTTCCGCGAGGCAGATTGACCGATTGCAACGCGTAAGAAAACTCTGGCTCAAACCATTTTTCTTCGTCAGGATTTTCGGCGCGCAACCGGATGGCCGAAACGTCGTGGCTCGAGATGCTCGCGTACCAATCAAGCATGTCCATGCCCGACTGAAACTGTGGCGAAAGTAACAGTCCAACCGTCCCCAGACGGCGAACCAATCGCTGCGAAACGATTTGGCCGTCCGCGAGCGTCAGGTCGATGTACAAGCTTGGTTCGCGTAACAGCAACCCACGCAGCCTTCCTGCTGCAGTCAAACGCACATCAAAGAACAGCAACAGCGGCGAGGGACTCGCGGCCTGTGCAAGCGTTGTACCTAGCTCGGTGCGCCGCCAATTGTGTCGAGACGGCGCGCCCACAGGGCTTACCGTTTCCAGAGTACGCTGCATCACAAGAAAGTCACCCTCAAAATCGACTGGCTTGTACGCACGCAGCGCCGCCAATATGGACAGAGGATCGTTGGCTGTCGCCAAGCGCCCGTCGACCGCGTCGGTCTTGAGAAGAAGAAAGTCCGGTGCGTCGTCCGCGAGCAACCTGCGTTCGTTCAACCGTGCCAACTCTGGCGTATATGCCGCGTAACCCTGGAATATCGGCCGTGGTTGATAGTTGAGCTCGTTGATCAATGCGATGGTCTGCTCATTGGCAATCAAGTCGACGGTTCGCCTGCCTAGCCGAGACTTGGTGCGCGGCAGCGGATAGACGTCCGCCTGCGCTTTCCATTCTGACAATCTATCGGCAATCGAATCGTCATGCTTGTAGAGAGCTTGCAGTTTCATTGCGACCAACTGCAGCGACCACGAAGCATTTGATAACAGACCGGTAGTGGGTAGACAAACGACCACGACACCAGCGACAAGCAGCCAACGCGCGGCCTCGGAAATTCGCCGAGGTATCGCAGGGCGTTGGAAAAGACACAGGATCGCCAAGAAAAAAGCGGATCCGAAGAAAAAATTGACGTGGGCGTCAGCTCGTACGAAACCGGATTTCCATATAACGAACGTAAAGGCCGCCAGCGCCAGCGCCGTAACTGCATCTGTCCATCGTCGCCGGGAAGAAAAGAGCCCGACCGCGAGCAGTCCACCAATCAGCGACAGCACAAGAAACCCCTTCATGTCGACGGATGGTTCAGGTCGGTAGCTCATCTCCGCGTAGCCTGCACTCAGGCGAAGCGAACTAACCACGTAATCGACGAGCCCACCTGGATGCTGTCCGGCCAGTCCCCATATAACTACCAATATGATCGGGGCACCAAACGCGAACATTGCAGCGAGCCAAAAGTCGCGTCGATCTAGGGATTGCAGCACCGCATGGCCGAATACGATGCCCCACATCAAAAGACAAGTGAATTTGACCAGAGCCAGCATTCCGAGCAGTACTGCCAGTATCAGCGCCGTACCCAAATTAGCTACGCGGGATGACGAAGGTTTGAAGAGCTGTGGGACTATCAATACGCCAACGACGAAAGGCAAATACCAGCCCGTATCCAGAAAAAGTCGCGGGTACCAGGCGAGCAGCGCGGCGGCCAGAATTCCCTGCCGAATCAAACCCGAATTGCGAGCAAACAAGAACAAGAGGACCGCCCAAAGGCCGCACAAGGTCAACTGGCCCATCAGGAAGGCGTTGGAGAGCTCAGGGGAAAACGGACTGTACGGCTGAAGAAATGACAGCGGACCATAGGGAAAGATGAGTTCCGATCCCCACTGCCAACCGCGCGAATAGCCGTAACCCATGACTCGGGCCCACGAAGTGTCCAAACCGACACCTGCTAGCGGCCATGCATTTTGGTAGTACAGGGCGGCCGCAAATATAGCCAATAGCATTGCACCGAGAACCGACCCGCGACCGCTGATACGCACCGAGTTCATTTTGTTGAAACACCTTGCATGGCCAGTTGCGCGAGAGTCTTTCCGACACGCACACTTTCGCAGATGGAGCGATCTTCGGGGTAGTAGTAACTGGTGTCGGCCATGAAGAAACCCGTGACCGGCGTACGCATGGCGGGCAACTTGTCGTAGAAGCCGGGCGGGCACAGCGTTTGTGCGAATTCGTAGCGATGACAGTGGCTGGCCAGCACCCAGTCGCGCCGGAATTTGGGATTCAACTGACTGAGATAGCCCAGCGTTTCCTCGATGAAGGCGGCGTTGTCGCGGCCGTATTTCGGATGCGTCTTCGGCATGTAGAACGGCGCGTACACGATGGACGTGCCGTCACCGGGGTTGAGATTGCTGTATTCGATGACGCCGGGAATCTCGATGCTGTCATCACAGATGTTCATCCAGAAATTCTCGCTGAGCGGTTGCGTCAACTTGAGGATGACGCAGACAACCGGAATGTTCTCGATGCTTCGGATTCGCGCAGCGAAGGTTTCGGGCAGGTCCGGCACCAGTTTCGGAATGTATTGGATTGGTGCGGTGCTGAGGACGCGATCAAACGCCTGATCCTCGCCGTTGACGCGCACGGCGGTTACACGCCCATCCTCAACGATCACCCGATCAATCCCGGCACGAAGGTGGATACGTCCGCCAAGTTTTTCGATGCGTTTGCGCAAGGCGTCCAGCACAACCGCCGAACCGCCGTCGAGATAGCCCATGGTTTCGGAGAACAAGTTGCGTCGCGACAAGGCCACGCGCTTGATACGCGTACCCAACCATGCCGCTGAAAGCTGGTCGCTCTTTTCGTAGAACTTCAGTTCAAACAGGCGATGCCACAGCACCTTGTAGTTGCGCTCGCCCAGCCAGCGCCGGAGCCAGTCGATCGCGACGATCTTGTCCAGCTTGCGCCAGTCACTGATGTTCTTGGTCCACAACACGTGCAGCGCATAGCGGATCTTGTCGATAAAGCCGATGCGGTCGAAGGTCAGCAACGCCTTTGGCGTGCCCCACGGATACAGCTTGCCCGCGCTGAACAGGCCCATCTTCGTGTCGGTCCAGTGCAGCGTGCTTGCGATGTCGAGTTCTTCAAGCAGCTCGAACAACGGGTAGTCGGTCTTGCAGATGAAGTGGTAATAGCGCTCGATTTGCAAGCCGTCAAAATCGAATGCGGCCG
>JBATAQ010000233.1:0-10014 GCA_049661925.1 Dokdonella sp. | reverse complement strand
GATCAAGGCGCGTTGCCGAAGTCAGACTGGCCGTCTGTCGAGGCGGCGCAACGCAGATCTGCGAGCAGACAGATCGGCCCCAACATATTGATTTCCAAAGACGGGGTGATGCCCGGAAGGCCTCCGGATTGACGCGCGCGGCTTGACCAGGCGGCCAGCCTGCACGGCGCCACGCACCTCAATCCAGAAACCTTTCGGACATCATGCCGCCTGCGTGGACTTGTTCAGGGCATCCCTTACGCTAAGCTAGCCCGCCCTGTCACGCACGGCTTGCCCGCCCATGTCCGTCCCACGAACTCGCGTCGCGGTCTATCCGGGTACTTTCGACCCGATCACTAACGGCCACATCGACCTGGTCCACCGTGCTGCGCCGCTGTTTGAAAAACTGATCGTCGGCGTCGCCGAAAGTGCCAGCAAGGCAGGCGGTACCGGCTTCCCAATGGATATCCGCATCGAATTGGCGCGGCTGTCACTGGCCGGCTTGCCAAACGTCGAAGTAATGGGGTTTGCTACGCTGCTGGCGGACTTCGTCGAGAAAACGGGGGCCGGCGTCATTCTGCGTGGACTACGCGCGGTGTCGGATTTCGAATACGAATTCCAGCTTGCCAGCATGAACCGGCACCTGATTCCGAACGCCGAGACGCTGTTCCTGACCCCGGCCGAGCAGTACAGCTTTATTTCCTCGTCGCTGGTGCGCGAAGTGGCGCGACTGGGCGGCGATGTTTCCGGCTTTGTGCACCCGGTGGTGCAAGAGGCCTTGCGGCGGCGCTGGAGCAATCCGCGCAGCCATCCTTGATTGTTAAACCGTAGGGAGAAATACCGATGCAACCGAGCAAGTTCCTGTTGATCCTGGCTTTCGTCGTCGCCCCGTTTGCACTGGTCGCCTGCGACAAGTCGAAAGATGCCGCATCCGGCGATGAGTCGGCTGCCGAAGCAGCCGCTCCTGCTGCCGTCATGCCAACTGATCCGAACGATACCGCCGGCTGGAAGAAGTACCTGGGCGAGGTGGTGATGAAGAACATGGAAGGCGTGAAGTCCAATCGCCCGTACATGTATTACGTTCCGTCGGGTGAAGACGACAAGGCGATGGGCGATCGCGCCAACCAGCTCGAAAACGTGCAGGGCGTGGTCGGGCGCGGCGTGTTGCCGGGCAACATGATGGCGTTCGGCGGCCCGGATTCGGCAACCACGGCAGACTTCGTCGTGAAGTCGTTCGAAGTTGCCGCCGCCAATTCGTTCAAGGACGTGGTTGTGCTGGTCGTCACCAAGCCGGAAGACAAGGCGCGCGTTTCCGAAGCGCTGGCACCCAGCGGTGCGATCATCCGCATGGCTGACATGCAGTAAGGCTTGTCTGGCGACGCGACGGTGTGAAATCCGTCGCGTCGCCCCGATATCCAATCAATGGCACTGAAGATCCTCGACACCTGCGTCAACTGCGACGTCTGCGAACCGGCCTGCCCCAACCAGGCGATTTCGCTGGGTGCGGAATTCTACGAAATCGATCCGGACCGCTGCACCGAATGCATCGGTCATTTCGATGAGCCGCAATGCATCGAGGTGTGCCCGGTCGAGTGCATCATCATCGATCCCGCGCATGTCGAATCCGACGAGCAATTGCGCGATCGCTACACCGAACTGACCGGGCTGGAGCCAGCATGAAAACTTCGTTCGACGCGCGCGGAATCTTGCGCGGCACTTTGCTGCTGCTGGTCGGCTTCGCGGTGTGCACGCCGGTTGTTGCAGCCGGTCCGGGCAAGGCAGCCATTGCCACGGCAAGTCACTACGCTACGGATGCTGGCTTCGAAGTCATCGCGAAAGGCGGCAACGCATTCGATGCCGCCATTGCGGTGTCAGCGACACTTTCTGTCGTCGAACCACAGAGTTCCGGCATCGGTGGCGGCGGGTTCTTCCTGCTACACCGAGCCAGCGATGGCGAGGAAATCATGCTCGACGCGCGTGAGACTGCGCCTGCGGCGGCGAACACCTCGGTCTACGTGAAGGCGGACGGCAGCGCGGATCGCGACAAGTCGATCAACGGTCCGTTGTCTGCAGCGATTCCGGGCGAGCCGGCAGCACTGGTCTGGCTGGCCGAGCATTACGGCAAATTGCCGCTGAAGGTTTCGCTGGCACCGGCAATACGTTTGGCCAGCAAGGGTTTCAAGCCCGATGATCGTTTCACTGAGGCGATCACACGACGACGTGAAGTGATCGAGCGCTACCCGGCGTCGAAAGCCTTGTACATGCCGAAAGGCGAGCCGCCGAAGAACGGATGGACATTCCGAAATCCCGATCTCGCCAAGCTTCTGGAGAACATCGCCGCGCACGGTAACGACGCGTTCTATCGTGGCAACTTTGCCAAGTTGATGGTCGATGGTGTACGTGCAGCCGGCGGCAACTGGGTGCTCGACGATCTCGCCAAGTATGAAGTCAAAACGCGCGTGCCGATTCGCATCGACTATCGCGGCTATCGCATCGTCACATCGCCACCGCCGTCATCGGGCGGCGTCGCGATCGCGGAGATGCTGAACATCCTCGGTGGCTACGACTTCTCGAAGATCGACAGCACCAGGCGCATTCATCTGATCGTCGAATCGATGCGTCGTGCCTACCGGGACCGTGCCCAGTATATGGGCGATCCCGATTTCGCTGACGTACCCGTCGACATGCTGACCAGCCCGCTTTACGCAGCCGGATTGCGCGCGACGATTCATCCCGAAAAGGCAACGCCGAGCGACCTGTTGCCGCCATTCCTGTCGCCGACGCAAGGCCCGCACACCACGCACTATTCGATCATCGATGCCGAAGGCAACATGGTGTCGACGACGCAGACGGTGAACCTTACGCTGGGCTCGGGCTTTGTCGTGGCCGGCACCGGTTTCGTGATGAACAACGAGATGGATGACTTTGCCCTGGTCGCTGGCGTGCCGAACGCATTCGGCCTGCCGGGCGGAGAAGCCAACGCGCCAGAGCCAGGCCGTCGACCGCTGTCATCGATGACGCCAAGCTTCGTTTACGGCAAGGATCGCGTCGGCGTGATCGGCGTTCCGGGTGGCAGCCGCATCATCACGATGGTGATGGAAGGCATCCTCGCCTTCGTCGACGGCGAACTGCCTGAGCAGATCGTCGCCAACAAGCGCTTTCACCACCAGTATCTGCCCGATGTGGTCTACGCCGAATCCGGCGCGCTGACGCCGAAACAGGTGAGCGGCCTCACGGCGATGGGTCATGAGGTGAAGGATCAACAGCGGCCCTGGGGTTTCATGAACATGGTCAGTTGGGACAAGGCGAGCAATACGCTGCATGCCGCATCCGATCCACGCTGGCCAGACGGTAGCGGTAAGGTCAAGTAGCTTTCCGCTTCGGAGCTTTCACAGCGCAACTGCCAGCGCGTTATCCTTGGCGCAGGGCAGCGCTGCGCGGCCAATCGGATGGAGTCACGGCAATCGTGAAACTGTGGTCACTACTCGGCAATTCGCAGCGCCTCGACGGCGGCGCGATGTTTGGCAACGCGCCAAAAGCGGTCTGGCAGAAGTGGATAGCTGCCGACGAATCCAATGGCATTCCTTTGGCCTGTCGCTGCCTGCTCGCGAGCGGGCTGGACGGAAAGAACGTGCTGTTTGAAACCGGCATCGGTGCATTTTTCGAGCCGAAACTGCGTGAGCGTTTTGGCGTCGTCGAACCGGATCACGTCTTGCTGGAGTCGCTGAAAACCGCTGGCTTCAATCACGAAGATATTGACGTCGTCGTGCTGTCGCACCTGCACTTCGACCATGCCGGCGGCCTGCTCGCACCGTTTCAGATCGATCAACCTTTGCGACTGCTGTTTCCCAATGCCACCTTCGTCGTCGGCGCGGAGCATTGGAAGCGCGCGCTTGATCCGCATCCCCGCGACCGCGCGTCGTTCATTGCCGAACTGCCGCAATTGTTGCTCGATAGTGGCCGGCTGGAATTGGTCGATGGCGACTTCAGCAAGACGCTCGGCGCTGCCGTGCGCTTCCACCATTCCGATGGCCACACTCCGGGACTGATGCTTCCCGAAATCGTTGCCGAGCACGATGGTGTCGTATTCTGCGCCGACTTGATCCCCGGCCGGCCTTGGGTACACGTGCCGATCACGATGGGCTACGACCGCTACCCGGAATTGCTGATCGACGAAAAGCTCCAATTCCTCGCCGATAAACTGGAACGCGGCGTTCGACTGTTCTTCACCCACGACACCGGCTGCGCAATGGCCAGCCTGCGTCGCGACGAAAAGGGCCGTTATTCGACCTGCGATGAGCAAGCCGAATTGGTCGCCCTACCCCTTGCTGCCTGAAAGCCCACTTACGAGAGATACGCCAATGAAACTGCAAACAATCCTGTTCTCCGCGCTACTTGTCGCTGGTTCGGCCATTGCGCACGAAGAGAAAGAAAAGGCCCTTCCCAACGCGCCGGTGATGACCACGGCCGACGGCAAGGTGTACGGCGTGCGCTGGCCGAGCGATGCCGAGGCACCAATGAGCATTGCGGATGCCGCCGGCAAGGTCGAATCGTTGAAGGGCAAAGCACAGGCCTACAGCGGCCGCATCACCCAGGTCTGCCAGGACATGGGATGCTGGATGGTGCTGAGCGGCGAAGACGGCAAGTTTGCGCGCGTCGCCATGCACGATCACAGCTTCGGCATTCCGAAGGATTCGACGGGCGAAGCACTGGTCTACGGCACGCTCAGTGAAAAAGCGGTCAGCAAGAAGGAAGCCGACCATCTGGTTGCCGACGGCGCAAAAGCACCAGCGAGCCGCGAGTTGCAGATCGATGCAACTTCCGTGCTGATCCACAACGAAAGCTGATACGTCGATGTCGCGCAACGCATTCCTTGGGCTACTCGCGGTCGCCGCGTTGATCCTGATCGGCGTGCTACTGGCGCGCCAGCAAGGTGGCATGCCAGGCTCCAGCGATGGGACGGCCATCGCCGTCGATGGTTTTGATCCGGCCAACGAAGGTCGCCTGGTCAGCATCCAGGGCACGCTGATCGTCAGCGATTCGCCGCGCGATGCGCAACTGGGCCTGGTCGCCGATGGCCAAGCCGTGTTGATGCGCGATGTCGAGATGTATCAGTGGCAGGAAATTTGCGAAGTCGGTGCCTGTCGTTACGAAGGCATCTGGGCCTCGCAGCGCATCGACAGCACGCCGTTCCAGACCCATACCGGCCATGCCAATCCGGAATTTCCCTTCGCCAGTGCCAGTCTGGTCGGCGACGGCATGCGCGTAGCTGACCTCGACGTTGCGCCAGGCTTGGTCGTCGCGGCAGTGGAGCCGGTTGCCTATCCCATCGAAGCCGGACGTTTGCCACCCAACCTCGCCGCAACCTTCGAAGCACGCGATGGCGATCTCTACACCGGCGTCGCCAACGATCCGAAGATCGGCGACCTGCGTATTCACTATCGCTCTGTCCCCGCCGGCGCGATCAACTTGACCGCGATCCAGCACGGTAGCCGCCTGGAATCACCACTGAAAAAGGAGCGCTGATGCGCATCACCGGTTTATACGCGGCACTCGCTGCCCTGCTTGTCATCTTTCTTGTGTTCCGCGTCGTCATGCGACGTCGGTCTGCCCGGATCGGCATCGGCGATGGTGGCGATCACGACTTGAATCGTCGCGTGCGAGCGCACGCGAATGCTGCCGAAACGCTCCCGATCGGGCTATTGCTGCTGTTGCTGGTCGAACTCAACCAGACGCAGCCTCTTGTCGTGCACCTGTTCGGCATCACGCTGATCGTCGGCCGGTTGCTGCACGCCTGGGGATTGACGCGCCATGCTGGCACCAGTCCGGGTCGCCTGATCGGGATGTCGCTGACCTTGCTGGCGATGCTCGGAATGGCCTTGCTGCTGCTCTGGCAATTTGTGTTGGCGGCGACGATTTAAATCGGTTCGTCAGATCGGCTTCCCATCGAGCAAGTCTGCGGCATCCAGCGTGTTCTCCATCAAGGTGGCGACGGTCATCGGACCGACACCACCGGGAACGGGGGTTATCCACGACGCGCGTTGCGCAGCCGGCGCAAATTCGACATCGCCAACCAGCCGACCATCGTCGAGCCGATTGATGCCGACATCAATCACGACCGCACCGGGTTTGATCCAGTCACCCTTCACCAGTCCCGGCTGACCAGCAGCAATGACGAGGATATCGGCCGCGCGCACGAACCATTCCAGGTCGCGCGTGAAGCGATGACAGGCCGTAGTCGTACAACCAGCCAGCAGCAACTCCAGCAACAGCGGCCTGCCGACGTGATTGGATACACCGACCACGACTGCGTGCTGTCCGCGCACCGGGCGGTCGGTGTGGGCAAGCAAGGTCATCACACCCTTTGGTGTGCATGGGCGCAGGCCACGCTGGCGTAGCGCGAGGCGCCCGACGTTGGCTGCGTGGAAACCATCGACATCCTTGCGCGGGTCGATGTGATCGATCAACGCGTTCGCATCGATGTGTGGCGGCAGTGGCAACTGGACCAGGATGCCGTGCACCTCGGGATCGGCATTGAGCTGATCGACCAAGGCAAACAGGTCGGCTTCGGATGTCGACGATGGCCGGTCGAAATCGAGCGACCGAAAACCGACGCGCTCGCAGGCACGACGCTTGTTGCGCACGTACACCGCAGATGCCGCGTCGTCGCCGACCAGCACCACGGCCAGCGTCGGCCGCGCCCCCCCTTCAGCCATGCGCGCTTGCACGCGAACGGCGATGCTATCCAGCAGTTGTTCGGCGATGCGCTTGCCGTCGAGTAATCTGGCGCTCATGCAATCCCAAACCCGGTAAACCGCGAATTATCCACTTCGCCGCCGCTGGCCTCAAACCTGGGATGCTCAGATCAACTCCGTGGAGGAAAAATGACCGAAACCACAGCCCTCGAAGCCGCCGCATTCCGCCGCCTGCTGAAGCACCTCGACGAACGCAAGGACGTCCAGAACATCGACCTGATGATCCTCGCCGGCTTCTGCCGCAACTGCCTCGCCGACTGGTACCGCGAAGCGGCAGCCGAGCAAGGCACCGAAATCAGCAAGGACGAAGCCCGTGAGCGCATCTACGGCGAACCGTTCGCCGAATGGAAAGCCAAGCACCAGCCCGCAGCGACGCAGGAGCAAGTCGATGCGTTTGAAAAGGCGCGGGGCGCGGATCACTGAGTTTGTGCCGCGACGCGAAGTTTCTAGCTGACCGTCCCTCGTGCATCTTTCGGGACGGCGACGGCGGCGGCACTGCGAAGATTCGACTTCACCTCTGCCACGGGACAGCCAGCACAACTTGAGCAACCGCTGCCACAACCGCTGGATGGTCGTGCGGTTGTCGGCGTAAGCAAGGTGCCGATTCGATGTGCGGTCGCGGACTGCTCCGGTCTCAGAAACCGCTTTGCGACTCGCGTACGTGCACCTGCAACGACAGTCGGCGCCAGATGTTGCACGGCACGCCATGCGGCGATGCTGCCGACGGCAATCAAGGCGATGGCTTCGAAGGTTCTCATGCGCCGAGTGCCTTGCTGATCTGGTAGGTCAGCAGTGATGCGAGGTAGGCCAGGCCGAATAGATAGCCCAGCGTAATCCACACGTAGCGCCAGCTGTTGGTTTCGCGCTTGATGATGGCCAGCGTGGAGATGCACTGCGGCGCGAACACGAACCAGGCCAGCAAACTCAGCGCGGTCGCCAGCGACCATTGCGAGGCGACGATGGCGCCGAGGCTGTCTTCATTGCCCGATAGCGCGTAAACGGTTGCAAGCGATGACACGACGACTTCGCGCGCGGCCATGCCCGGCACCAGCGCGATGCTGATCTGCCAGTTGAAACCAATCGGCGCGAAGATGTACGACAGCCAATGGCCCAGCGTGCCGGCGATGCTGTAATTGATCGCCGGGTCGGTCGAGCCTTCTGGCGCACCGGGGAATGTCGAGAGGAACCAGAGCAGCACGGTCATCGTGAAAATGATGCCGCCGACCCGGCGCAGGAAGATCATCGCGCGCTCGTACAGGCCGATCAGCACATCGCGCGGATGCGGCATGCGGTACGAGGGCAGTTCCATCATCAGCGCATGTTCGGTGGTGTCCTTGCGCATGCGCTTGATCACGTAGGCCACGGCCAGCGCGCTGACAATGCCTGCAGCATAGAGCACGAACAGCACGATGCCTTGCAGGTTGAAGAAGCCTGCCACTTTGGTGCGCGGAATGAACGCGGCGATCAACAAGGTGTAGACCGGTAGCCGCGCCGAACAGGTCATCAACGGTGCGACCAAAATCGTCGTAAGTCGATCGCGCGAGTCCTGAATGCTGCGCGCAGCCATGATGCCGGGAATGGCGCAGGCAAAGCTCGACAGCAGCGGAATGAACGAGCGACCGGTCAATCCCGCGCTGAGCATCAAGCGGTCGAGCAGGAACGCGGCGCGCGGCAGGTAGCCCGATTCCTCAAGCGCGAGAATGAAAAGGAACAGCATCAGGATTTGTGGCAAGAACACAATCACGCCGCCAAGTCCGGCGATGATGCCGTCAACGATCAGACTGTTGAGAAGGCCTGCCGGCAAAACGCTGCCGACCCAGGTGCCCAGAGCGGTAGTGCCCACGTCGATCAAATCCATGATCGGCGTTGCCCAGGAAAAAACAGCCTGGAAAATCATGAACATCACTGCGGCGAGCGCGATCAGGCCAAACACCGGATGAAGCAGCCAACGGTCCAGCGTGTCGTCAATTTTCGCGGTCAAGCGTGGCATGGTGACCGCGCTGGAAAGCATCTCGCGCACTTGCGCGTGCAGCGAACCGCCATCGCCCGTCTGCTCGGGGACCGTCAAGGTGAGCTTATCGATGCGCTGGACCAGATCGACCGAGCCACCTTGACGAACCGCGATCGTTTCGATGACCGGAAAGCCGAGCAAGCGTTCCAGTTCCTGGGTATTGATGCCAATGCCACGCCGCTTGGCCGCATCCATCATGTTCAGCGCCAGCACCATTGGCCGGCCGAGCGCGCGCAGCTCCAACGCAAAACGCAGGTGCAGACGCAGGTTCGTGGCATCGGCCACGCAAACGATCAGGTCGGGCAATGGCTCGGATGCATGCAAACCCTTGCAGACATCGCGGGTGATCGCCTCGTCGGGGCTGGCCGCATCCAGGCTGTAAGTGCCGGGCAAATCGAGTACGCGAACGCTGCGTCCGGACGGTGCGGTGTAGAAACCCTCTTTGCGCTCGATAGTGACGCCAGCGTAGTTGGCCACCTTCTGGCGGCCACCGGTTAACTGATTGAACAAGGCCGTCTTGCCGCAGTTAGGGTTGCCAACGAGGGCCAGCCGAAGTTCGTTGTCGATGATGGCAGCGTTAGGCATCGGCGCGCTCCACCCGAACCCGGGCGGCTTCGGAACGGCGCAGCGCAAAGCGTGTGAAACCAATCTGCACCAGCAGCGGATCGCCACCCATCGGCGCCGACGCGATGATCACCAGCGGTTCGCCGGCGACAAAGCCAAGATCGCGCAGGCGACGCGCAATCACATCGTTGTCGCCCAGGCTTTCGACCTCGCGAACAATGGATGGCACGTTGGCAGATAGCTCGGAAAGCCGCACGGCACGCTCAATACAAATACGAATGGTTTGCAATTATATGCGCTGTTTCATAGGTTTAACAGGGTGGCAAGCCGCCGCACGCCCACCAAACCGCGGGACCGTCGTCCTGCCTTCTGGGATCTTGCGAGCCACACCTGCTACTCACGCTTGCGGAGCCAAACCCATTCGCCTTTCCTGCGAAGGCACACTGCTGTCCGGAATCTCATAGCCAGCTTAGTTCGGCGGCCATAAAAAACTCGTCATCCTCGCGAAGGCGGGGACCCATTTTTATTTTTCTTTAAATTCAGGGACTTACCTAAGATAAAAATGGGTTCCCGCCTTTGCGGGAATGACGACGGCTTCGGGTTGTATCGTCTCGGGAAATATGACTCGCCGCTGCTGAATCATCGACGAAGCCGAAGCGTGGCTACGGCGGCAGCGCACGCCTCACGACCGTCATGGACAGCAGC
>JBATAQ010000232.1:0-2863 GCA_049661925.1 Dokdonella sp. | reverse complement strand
AATGCCCATAGCAACATGGCCATCCGATAGATCCAGATTGGCAGGCTGATCACGTTCGCTTGCGGCAAGGTAGCGTCGCTGCGATCGGCGAACCAGTGCAGTGTGTTGCCGTATGACTGCGAGCCGGCAATCACCATGTCCGGCGTGCCGAGCAGTCCGCTGCGGATGCCGGCGACCAGCGCGAACATCGCTATTACCGTGAGTGCCGCAAAGGCGACCTGAGCCACGTTGAAGGCGCTGTCGTGCAAACCGGCACCGCGTTTTTCGCGCCAGTCGATCGCGACCAGCCACACAATCACCAACAACATCGGCAGCCACGCGTAGGTCGAAAAGCCGAGCACCAGCAGGAGCGCGGTTTGCCAGCGCAGCGGGCTTGCGCGCCAGCGCGACAGCGACAACGCGAGCACCACCATCAACAGCAACTCACCCCAGAACAGCACCGCTGGCCCAACGCCGGGACCCCGCGTTGCGAGCAGCCAGCGGCCGTCGGGCATCGTCACATTGAGGTCGATGTTGGCCAGCGGCAGGCCCAGGTCGAACGTTGGCGTCTGCGTTCGCACGCTGATCGGTTGCGCCTCACGCAGCACCAGCTCGTAGTTCTGCGTGCCGGGTTGCAAAGGCAGGCTGAGCTTGCCGTCGCGCGGACGCAAATTCATGGTCTCGCCGTTGCGCGTCAACGAAATGAATTCGGCGTCGGCCGGAACGCCGATCACCTGTTCACCACCTTGGCTGGCGCGCAACGTGAAGACGAGCGTTTGCGTAGCGGCGCGTTGGCCGATTGCGGTTGTCAGCGCGACGCGATCAATCGCGCGAGTTGCACCATCGACCGCCACTGGACGCGTGACCGTGATGGTCAGCGTTTCGCCGGGTAGCGGATGGAATACGAACTCGCGAAAGTCGTCTGCGGATGTCGTCACGTTGGACTCGGGAACACCGCTGAATTCGACATGCCATGCCGGGATCGCGACCACGCGCCAGACTTCGGCGCGATCACTCAGGGCTGGCGCGGTCAGGGTCAGCGTCGCGCCCTTGTCCAGCGTGCCGGACCATTGCGTCGACGCGCTGTTGTTGGCAATCGACGCGTTGACCTTGCCGGCTTCGACCTTGATCCCTGCGACATTGACATGCTCGCCGCTCATCAGCGGCACCGGAACGGTGAAACCTCCCGTTTGCGGCGCAAGCCGCACGACGTTGGTTGTCACGCTCCAGTCCAGCGCTAGCGAAATCTCACGCTCCACCCGCACGAACGGCGCGAACTGCTGGGTGCTGGCCGGCTGTTTATCTGACGCATCGGCGCGAATGCGGGCAAGGCTCACCGTGTCGCCGAGCAGGCGATCTTCGCTGATGCCACTGGCCTGCCAGCCGCTTCCGTTGAAGGTCACGCGATGCGGTTTGTCGCCAAAGGCCAGATCAAAGCGCTCGCCGACTTGATAGTCGACTTCAACGCGATGTACGCCGCGAGTCAACGGAATCAACGTGGTTGGATTCTGCCCGGCAAACGCATCGACGGAAACGCCATCGACTCGCACGCTGGTCAGCGTCGCCGCACTTTCCGCGGACACGGTCGGCAGCGGTACGGCGACGCGATCCAGTGCATGGATATCGAGCAGCACGTTGACGCTGTCGCCGGTGGCGTTGACGATCGCCTGCGCGGTCGTCGCGCAATTCGGTGCGCAACGCGGCGCTTCAATCAAGCGCGTCCTGAGTTCGGCGAGCAGGTTTTCCGACGGCGTCTGCTGCGCGTGGACCGGCGTTGCCAACGGCAAGGCACCGACCAGCGCAATCATCAGCAAAGCGGCGGGTGTCGCTGAAGTGACGGTTGCCGATGTGAACTCGGAGCGCCGCCATGACAATCTCCTCGCAATGCCGAGCAACAAACCGCCCAGCGCAATCACCAGCAACACGCGCAGGCTGCGCACCAGCCACGGTGGCGCGATCAGCAGGTTCACGGTTTGGTTGGCGAGGACTGGCCCGCTCCAACTCAGGTTGGCGGTACTGCCGACCGTCCACGCGGCTTCGCCGCCGCCGGTTTGCAGGACCGTGGATTGGTCGTAGCTCTCGAGCAGGTCCTTCTTTTGTATGCGGGCTCCAGTGACGGTCACCGACTCAAGATCGTCGCGTGCTGCGTTACCAGCGGCCCGACCTTTGTACGCATCGGACATTTTGCCGACAGACGACTGCGCTGGTGAAGGCGCACTCATCGGCATCGCCTCTTCCATCTCCGTCCTAGCCGGATCTGCCGGTGGTGGCGGTGGTGGTGGCGAGGGCTCATTCACGAAAACCACGTCGGCGTCTCTGGAAACCATCGCCCCTTCCAACTGCGGATAGAGGGCCAGTCGCAATTGCCCAATTGCGAACGGCAACGCGACCAACAACAACAATCCCAGCGCCACGTAACGCAAGGCCAGCGTCAACCGGGCCAGCCGTCCGGCCGGCATTACGCGCGCAAGCAGCGCGAGCACCAGCGCCGCAATCAGCAAGCCGAGTGGCGCGCCGAATTCCTGATAACCGAGCAGCAGATAAACCAGCGCCAGCGCGCCACCGCTGAAGCCGAGCAAGCTGAAAGCCAGCAACACGGCCATCGCAGCGACGAACACATCAAGCAAGGTCCAGCGTTCGATCCAGCTACCGTCGGCGCGATCACTGCCCGGCGCGGCGATCAGGCGATAGCCATTTGGCAAGTGCACGGTTGAATCAATGCGGTCGAAGGTTTGTTGCCAGCCGGCAATCGGTCGCTTCAAAGCGGCGGGTTCAATGCGTACCGATGCGTCGAGTTGCACGCTGGGCGTACGCCATTCGACACCGGTGATGCCAGCAGCGGAGCCTTGCGTGACCAGCATGCCGGGACGCTCGGTTTCAAGAC
>JBATAQ010000231.1:0-16805 GCA_049661925.1 Dokdonella sp. | reverse complement strand
TACACCGGCGCCAATGTGATCGCCGAAATCAGCGGTCGCGACAAGGCATCCAAACAGTATTTCCTGACCGGCGGTCACCTCGATTCGTGGGATCTCGGCCAGGGAGCGCTTGATGACGGCGCAGGCGTCGCCATTGCCACCGCCGCCGCGCATTTGATCGGGCATCTTGAGCAACGACCGCGCCGCAGCATTCGGGTGGTCGCCTTCGCCAACGAGGAATCCGGCTTGTACGGTGGCAAGGCATACGCCGAACGCCATCGTGAAGAAATCGGCAACGCCGTGCTGGGTAGCGAATCGGATGCTGGAGCGGACCGCATCCGCAAGATCAGCGCCAGCGTGAAGCCATCGGCACGCGCGACCGTCGACAGCATCGCCGAAATATTGAAGCCCTTGGGCATCGAGTACGACGCAACCGCGCCGGGCGTCGGCGGATCGGACCTGTCCGCCGTGCACGCAGTCGGCATGGCCGGCTTGTCATTGCATCAGGACACCACGCGCTACTTCGAGTGGCACCACACCGCCAACGACACGCTCGACAAGATCGATCCTGAACAGTTGCGCCAGAACGTGGCGGCCTACGTGGTGGTTGCCTATCTCGCCGCCGAAGCGGACGGGGATTTTGGATCGGCACCTGGAGCCTTCGCAAACGACGGCGACGAGCACTGATTCAAGTTTGACCGGGGGGGTTTGGACCAGCAGGTTTGGACGACGCGGTCAGCCCTCTTTGTGGCTGATTGCGGCACCGATATCGACGTTACGCTCCTGCGCCTCGCCATCCAGCATCCAAGCAATACGGATGGGTGATCGCGCCAGGATGGCGTCGCGTGGACCGGTCAAGCTGACAAACCCATCGGCGGAAACCGGCAGCGGCAAGCTGGATTGATCGGAAAAATGGGCGACCACGGCGGTTGCCTGCATCGGTACCGCGATGTCGATCAACAACGGCGCGCTGGTATCACCCGAGCGATCAACCATAGTCCGATCAAGCAAGGACTCAGTGGCGCTGCCGCGCAAAGTGTCAAAGACGATCCGGTTCGGGCTGGCAATCGTTGGAGCACCGACTTCCTCCGGAACCATCCAGTGGACCGCCGACGCGCCCAACAGGGCTGCAGCTGCCATGGCTGCCGCCATCGACAACGGACCAAACCACATCGACCGCCGGTCGGGTTTCGCTGACGGCGCAGGCGTGCCAGCGATGGTGACGGTGGGTCGATGTGCGTCTCCACTGTCCGTCGCAGCTGTGACTGATCGCTGCTGGGCATGCCATGCGTGCAAGCCATCGCGCAACGCCGTATCGGTATCGATGGCAGCGATAAGGCGCGGCTTGTCGAGCATGTAAGCCTCGAACCAGGCCGTCTCCGAATCAGACAAGCCACGATCAAGATAGCGCTCCAGCCAGGCATCTTCCAGCCAGGGTGCAAGCGGGTTTTCGTGCAACTCATTCATTTCTGGGTAGCAACTCCAAGTGTGGTTTCAGGGAAGGTGGCGTCTCGGCGTCAATTGTCGCAGTTGTCGTCGAATACGCCCGCGTCGAGCAGCAGAATACGCAATCGTTCACGCGCCCGGAACGCCACTCGATGGAAATGTTCGTCGCTGATTCCAAGCTCCGTGCAGACCTGAACCTTGGACTGCTCGCGCAGGTAGAAGCGTTCCAGCAATTTGCGATCGCGGTCGATCTGCAACTGGCCGACCAACTGCCGAACCAGTAAGGCCAGTTGACGGCTGGTCACGTTGTCCGCAGGGTCATCGTTGACAGCAATGCCGTCGTCCAGCTCAACAACGCAATCCTCGTGCCGACGATGCCGCTTGCGATAGTGCGAGCGTACCGTGAACGTGACGCTGGTGCGCAGGTAAGCCGGCAAGGTCGCGTGGTCGCGAACGCGGCCGTCGCGCAGCGCCGTGATGGTCGATTGCAGCACGTCCTGCGTCATGTCCTCGATATCGGCATCGAAGGGCCTTGCGTGGCGCCGCACCAGCGCCATCACGCCGGCGCGAAAGTGGCGGACAAACTCGTTCTCCGCTGATGCGTCACCCGCTGCAATGCGTTCTGCCAACAACTGCAGCGGTGTCCTGGTTTCAGATGCCAACTCGGCTGACATGCGTCCCCCGCGCGATGCCTGATTCGATCACAGAGTATCGCACCGACAATGGGTGCGAGGTCGCGAATGGCCGGGCAGCGAGGTCGATCAGCGGTCTCCTCTATGCTGTCGCCAGTATTCGCCCATCACCACGGCTGCGCTGGCGGCGATGTTCAGGCTCTCGACGACACCGCTGCCGGGGATACCGACGCGAAGGTCCGCCGCCGCAACCAGGACATCGCTCATGCCCTCGCCCTCGGCACCGAGGATCAACACCAAACGTTTTGGCAGCGTCGTCGCATACAGGCTGCTGCCTTCGCGCGGCAGCGTTGCTGCAATCGCGTAACCGGCGTCGCGCAACTGCGCCAGTGCGCCGTTGTCATCGTCGATGCGCGCCAGTGGCACGGCTTCCGCTCCACCTTCGGCAACGCGCGCTGCGGCGCCGGACAGGTCCAGCGATGACGCAGCCGGCACAATCACGCCCGCAGCTTCGAAATGCGCGGCGGTACGCAACAGCGCGCCGAGGTTGTACGGGTTGCCGACGCCATCCAGCCAAAGCAGCAGCGACGCCGTCGGAGTTGGTGGCGCGGAAGCCAACAAGCCGGCGAGGTCCAGCGGTGGATGTCGCAGCATGTCGAAACAGACGCCTTCGTGATGGCGCGATCCGGTCAGTCGATCGAGGTCGGCCGTCTCGACCACGCGATAGCCCAGCTTGTGCTGCACGCACCAGGCCAGTACCGGCTTCAACGCGCCCAGCCGCGCTTCGGTGAGGTAGACCTTGCGCAGATCGTCGGGACGCTTCGCAAATGCGGCGAGACAGGCATTGACGCCGTACCAGCGAGCTTCGCGATGAGTCGGCCGCGGTGCTACATCTCCAACGAATTCATGATCTTCATCGTCGCGGCGCTGTGGCTGGCCGCGTGCAGGCGAGCGACGTTCGGCACCCTCGGCAACCGTGCTTCGTTGCGGTGAATTGCTGGCCTTGCGCCAAGGATCGGGTGACGCCGCTGGCGACGACGGCGCCGCTTCGTCGCGTGATCGTTGCCGCTCGCGCTTGTCGGGCGAACGCGCCGCAGGTCGTGCCTTGGCCCAGGGATTTTCGTCGGTCATCGGTTTGCGCCAGTTATTGATCGGAATGTCTGCCAATCAGGATAGCGCGCCAGCGGCTGTCGATCGTTGCGGCCGGGTTCCGGGTCAGACCAGCCCCGCAACGTCCGGTGTGCTCTGTTCCAGTTGTTCCAGGCGCTGCGCCAGTGCCTCCGGTGAACGCGTGTACGGAGCGAGCAAGCGGTAGAACGAGGGCACGACGTACAGCGACAACAAGGTCGAGAAGGCAACGCCAAAGATGATGACTACGCCAATCGTCGAGCGACTCGCCGAACCCGGCCCGCCTGCCAGCACCAGCGGCACCGCGCCGGCAATCGTCGCCACCGATGTCATCAGGATCGGCCGCAAACGCACCGCCGCCGACTCGGCAATCGCGGTCGCCACGTCGCGTCCTTCGTCGCGCAACTGGTTGGCGAACTCGACGATCAGGATTCCGTTCTTTGCGGCCAGGCCAATCAGCATGACGATACCAATCTGACTGAACAAATTCAGCGTGCCACCGGTCAGCCAAAGCCCGATCAATGCACCGAGCACGGCCAGCGGAACCGTCAGCATGATGACCAGCGGATGGATGAAACTTTCGAACTGCGCGGCCAGCACCAGATACACGATCAGCAAGGCCATCGCGAAGGTCAGCAGGATTGCGCCGCCGGCTTTCTGGAACTCGCGCGAATCGCCCTTGTAGTCGAGCTGGGCGGTAGGTGGCAGCTCTTCGGAGGCGACCTTTTTCACCCAGGCCAATGCATCACCCAAGGGATAATCCGGTGCCAGTCCGGCCGACAACGTAATCGCCCGCAAGCGATTGAAGCGGTTGAACTGGCCGGGTTCCGCCAGCTCGGTCAAGGTGACGAGATTCCCGAGTGGAATCAGTTCACCACTGCGCGCGGATTTCACATAAAGATTATCCAGGTCGGTTGGCGACGCGCGATCACCACGCTGGGCCTGCAACATCACGTCATATTCCTCGCCGTCCTCGACGAATGTCGTCACGCGTCGGCCGCCCATCATCGTCTCCAAAGTACGACCGATCTCCTGCGCCGACACGCCGAGGTCGGCAGCACGGGTATGGTCGATCTGCACGCGCAACTGCGGGCGGGTTTCCTTGTAGTCCGAATCCACGCCGAACAGGTTCGGGTTGTCTTCCATGCGTTTGAGCATGCGATCGCGCCACACCACCAACTCTTCATAGTTGGGGCCGCCCAGCACCACCGACAACGGCTGGCCACGACTGCGCGTCAGCCCGGTTCGGACCTGAGGAAACGCTCTCACCCCGGTCAGTTGGTCTAGCGACTTGCGCACTTCTTCGGCGACTTCGGTCGTCGATACGTCACGCTCATCCCAGGGTGCGAGGAATACGCTCGCATTCGCCGTATGCATTTCCTCACCGGCGCCCCAGCCACCGGGCGCCCGCGCATTGACGCGCAGGATGGGTTTGCCGGGACCAACAAAGGCAGCAAGTTTTTCTTCGACCTTCTTCAACTGCTCGACGGTGTAGTCGTAACCGGCACCTTCCGGCCCGGTCACGGATACGAAGAACACACCACGATCCTCCGCTGGCGCAAGCTCGGTTGGCACCGTCTTGAACAGCACGCCGGCAGCGATCAGCGCGAACACCATGGCGACGCCGAACAACACCGGCTTGCCACTGGAGCGCTGTACCTGGCTGCGATACGCCGCCGTGACGCGATCAAGGGTGCGATTCATCCAGCGATTGAATCCGCGCGGCTTCTCGTGTTTGCGGACCAGCTTGGAAGCCATCATCGGCGTCAGCGTGAGCGCGACGAAAGCCGATATCGCGATGGTGCCTGCCAGCGTAACTGCCAGTTCGCGGAACAGCCGGCCATTGTTGCCTTCCATGAAACCCAGTGGAAGAAATACCGCGACCAGAACGGCCGTCGTCGCGATCACCGCAAACGCAACTTGCTGGGTACCGCGTCGTGCTGCAACCAATGGCGGCTCGCCCAGATCGGCGCGACGCTGGATGTTTTCCAGCACCACGATCGCATCGTCGACGACCAAGCCGATGCACAACACCAAGGCGAGCAAGGTAAGCAGGTTGATCGAGAAACCAAACGCGTACATCGCAATGAATGCCGATATCACGCAGATCGGCACCGTCACCGCCGGGATCAACGCCGACCGCAAACTGCCGAGGAAAAGGAAGATCACCAGTACGACCAGCCCGCCGGCTTCGAGCAAGGTCGCGTAGACACGATCGACCGACACTTCGACAAACTGGGTGGAGTCATATGTCGGGAAGATATGCGTGCCCGGCGGCAACGAGGCTTCGATACGCTCGGCTTCCGCGCGCGCGTCGCGGGCGACGGCCAGCGCGTTGGCGGTCGAGGTCTTGACTACGCCGAGGCCGACGTTGGATTCGCCATTGCTGCGGAAGTACGAGCGTCGTTCCGCCGGCGCGCGCTCGACCGTCGCGATATCCCCCAGTCGCACCAGATAGCCGTCATCACCCTTGGCCAGCGTGATTGCGGCAAACTGATCGGCCGTCTCGTAGGTGCGTTCCACGCGCAAGGTGAAGTCGCGGGTGTCTGACTCGATGCGTCCTGCCGGCAGTTCGATATTCTCGCGACGCAAGGCCGCCTCGACATCGGCGACCACCAGCCCGCGCGCGGTCATTGCATTGCGGTCCAGCCAGATCCGCATCGCGTAACGCTGACTGCCGCCGAGGCGCACGCGGGCGACGCCATCCAGCGCCGAAAGACGATCAACCACGTAGCGATCGGCGAAGTCGGTCAGGGCCAGCGCATCGAGCTGGCTCGAGCTCATGCTGAACCACAAGATTACGTCCGAGTCGCTTTCGACTTTCGAGATTTCCGGCGGGTCGGCTTCGTCCGGCATGCGGTCCAGCACGCGACTGATCGCATCGCGCACATCGTTCGCCGCCGCTTCAATGTCGCGACCGATTCGAAACTCGATGGTCGCGCTGGCGGTGCCGTTGCGACTGCGCGATTCGATGGTATCGACGCCTTCGATGCCGGCGAGGGCGTCTTCCAGAACCTGGGTGATGCGCGTCTCGACGACGGCGGCCGAAGCGCCGGGATAGTTCACATCGACCGACACGATGGGCGGATCAATTGCCGGCAATTCGCGCAAGCTCAACCGCGAAAACGAGATGATGCCGATGACAACCAGCAACATGCTCATCACCGTTGCGAATACGGGACGTTTGATGGAGACGTCGGAGAGGAACATGGGGTTAGCTCCGCCCTTCGACTGGCGCTGTCAGAGAGATCGTCAGGCGGCGACCGCGAAAAAAATAAAAGACGAGCAGGGAAGGATGCGCGGGGACCAAGGACTGCGCGCGTAAAGACGCAATCACGACAACTTCGCCTCTTCCGCTGGCTTTTCCGTCGGCGCATCGGCCGCGCCTTCAACGATCCGCGACCCATCGCGCAGCCGGACCGTGCCTTCGATCACGATGCTGTCGCCCGCTTTCACGCCTTCCACGATCTCCACTTCACCACGCCGGCGCGCGCCAAGTTTCACGTTGACCTGTTCGACCGTGTCGTCAGCTTTCACCCGAAATACGGACGATTCCAGCCCAACCTGAGTCACCGCAATTTCCGGCAGCACCAGCGTCTGGCGCTCCGGTTGCAACACCTGCGCGGTCAGCAACATGCCGCCGCGCAGTAGGCCATCCGGGTTCGGTATCTCGGCGCGCACCAGTACGGAACGCGTCACCGGATCGATCCGCGAATCCAGCGACTTCACCGTGCCGCGAAATTTGCTGGCCGGGAACGCGACGCTGTGCGCGATGATTTCGTGCCCCGGCGTCAGAGCGGCAAGATGCACTTCGGCAATCGGGAAATCGAAACGGATCGACGAAATATCATCGAGCGTGGTGATCACCGTCCCCGGCGTCACCAGCGCGCCGAGGCTGACCTGTCGCAGCCCGAGCACGCCGCTGAAGGGCGCCGTCACCACGCGATCCGACAACTGCGCACGCAACGCATTGACCCGCGCGGCATTGGAGTCGCGACTGGCCTTCGCCGTGTCGAAAACCGATTTCGAGATGGTGCCCTTGCTGACCAGATCCTGCAGGCGCTTGTACTGGCTGGTCGAATCGACGGCCATCGCCTGCGCTTCCGCAAGGCCCGCCACTTGCTGGCCGGAAGTGAGCTCGACCAGCACATCGCCGGCGTTCACCCGCTCGCCGTCGCCGAAATTGATCTTGCGCACCGTCTCGGTGATCTTTGCCGTCAGCACCACCGACTCACGCGCCTTCGCCGTGCCGACGGCTTCCAGCGTGTCGCGCCATGCGGTGGGTTGCAGGAGCAGGGTCGTCACTGGCAGCGGCGGCGACTCGCGCGGCGCGGTTTCAGGCTCGGCCTTGCAACCGATCAGGGCGAGGGCCAGCAGCGCGACAGCAAAAAGGGGAGAGGAGAACTTCATCGATGATCGAACCGGAACGTGCGATACGGTACGGGACAGCGCGCACGCCGCCCGCATGCGTCGGGTGCAAAAGCCTAGCCGATCCCCGGTGAACGCCCCTGACCCAAAAGTAACCCGGGCATGTGGCAATTGGTCGTCGCTCTGATCAGTCGCGCTGACGATTGGTCGGCTTGAAGTATTTGAGGTTGAGGATGCCGAGCGCTACGCCCAGCGAAAAGAAGATGAGGCCGGCGAGGGTATCGAAGCGGAACTTGATGCCGTCTTGTAGTCCGGCGACGAGGAGCAGCGTCCCAAGCAAGATCATGAACACCGGTCCGAAGTAGCGCCCGAAGCGCGCGCCGCGCTGCGCGAGGACGGCGTTTTCGACAACGCGGGTGGTTGCCTGCGCCTTCTCGAAGCAATGCGGACTACAGGCAACGCCATCGGTGTATGGCATCGCGCAGGCTCTGCAAACGCCGCGAAAGCAGTTGCGGCACACCGATGTGGCGACGGTGTCCTGATGGTGATTACAGTTCATCGGATGGTCCCGGTTCGACGATGGTCGATGATGCCAGATCGTTCTGTTTCGGAGCGCCCAACCCTTTGCCGTGGACGGCTTGTCGGCTTGCCTGAAATCGACAACGACCAAGTAGGGTGGAACCCGCGTTAGCGGATTCCACCATGCGCCTTGCGACGGACTGGCGGTGGAATCCGCTGCGCGGGTTCCACCCGACGAAAGCCTCGTCGCTGTTGACTGCGGCTTCGCAGACTCACGCCCATTGAGCCACGCGAATGCGGCACCATAGCTGCCCCCTTGAGTTGCCGTTCCTACGCCATGCCGATCTACGAATTCAAATGCCAAGCCTGCGGGCACATTTTCGAGCTTCTGCAGAAGCTATCCGATGCCGATCCGACTGACTGCCCCGAATGCGGTGCGGCGCAGGTGCGGCGCCAGTTGACGGCGCCAGCGTTCCGGCTTGCCGGCAGCGGCTGGTACGAGACCGATTTCAAGAAGGACAGCGACAAGAAGTCGAACCTGGCGACCAGGGATGAGGCGCCGAAGAGCGATTCCTCGTCATTCGAATCAACCAAGTCCGAATCGGCGAACGCGGACTCGCGTAAATCGGACTCACCCAAGTCCGAAACAGCGAAGCCGGATACCGCGAAAGCTGCGCCAGGCAAGCCGGAAGCGGGCGCAAGCACCGCGAAACCGGTGCCCGCCGCGAAGTCCCAAGACTGAACGAAAGCCCTAACGCGAGCCACAATTCCTGCGCGCTCGGTGCGAACTGCGGCGCCATTTCGGCAATACTCTGAGCTTCAACCGGACTGGAGGAGACGGAAATGTTCAAACCGATAGCCTTGTTGGCGACCGTATTGCTGTCCCTGTTAATGATGGCGTCCGCGTTCGCCCAAGTGGAGTACGGTCGGCGTGGCGACGACCGTCGCCAGGATAACGACCGTCGCTACGACAACGACAATCGATACGGCAACGACCGCGATCAGGTTCGTTGCGAGAGCCGAAACTTCAACTACAACCGATGCAACGTCAATTGGCGTGATGCCCGCATCGTGCGCCAGACGTCGAACAACGAATGCCGCAAGGGACGCAGCTGGGGCGTTGATCGGCGCGGATTGTGGGTAGACCGTGGCTGCGGCGGCATCTTCGTTGAAGCCGGTCGTCAGCATGGCAATGCCGGCGGCCCGTGGCGTCCAGGCAATGACTGGGATCGCGATATCCGCTTCACCTGTCAAAGCCAGGATTACCGCTACAAGATGTGCCAGGTCGATACTGGCCGTGGTGGCCAGGTCCGCATCGAGCGCCAGATTTCCGACACACGTTGCATCCAGAACCGCAACTGGGGCTACAACCGGGCCGGCGTCTGGGTCAACGACGGTTGCGCGGCGGTATTCGTGGTCCAGCGCCGCTGGCGCTGAGTTTGTCTGACTCGTGTTTGAAGAAACGACCCGCTACGGCGGGTCTTTTCATGGGTGTATGGGCTCGAAAGAATTTGCGGCAAAGCAGCATCAAGCTTAGGATTCGGTCCCTTTGACCGATTCCCCAACCATGCGCAGCCATTATTGCGGCCTTGTCGATGACAGCCTGACCGGCCAGACCGTGAATCTTTGTGGCTGGGCTGACACGCGCCGCGACCATGGCGGCGTCATCTTCATCGACCTTCGCGACCACGAAGGCCTGGTTCAGGTCGTCGTCGAGCCCGACAACGCCGCTGCGTTCAAGCTTGCCGAACAGGTTCGCTACGAATTCTGCCTGCGCATCACCGGCACGGTACGACCGCGCCCGGCGTCGCAGATGACTGATCGGATGAAGTCGGGTGCGGTCGAAGTGATCGCCACCGGAGTCGAAATCCTCAATGCCGCCGCGCCATTGCCGTTCATGCTCGATGACAACGTCAACGAAGACATGCGCCTGCGCTACCGCTATCTGGAGATGCGCCGGCCCGACATGCAGCGCAAGTTGCGCATGCGCACACGCCTGGTGTCGACGATCCGCCATTACCTGGATGATCGTGGCTTCCAGGACATCGAAACGCCGATCCTGACCAAGGCCACGCCGGAAGGCGCCCGCGATTATCTGGTACCGAGTCGCGTCCATCCTGGCGAGTTCTACGCGCTGCCGCAGTCGCCGCAGTTGTTCAAGCAGCTGTTGATGATGGCCGGCATGGATCGCTACTACCAGATCGCGCGCTGCTTCCGCGACGAGGACCTACGCGCCGATCGCCAGCCCGAATTCACTCAGCTCGACATGGAATTCGCCTTCGTTCGCGAGGAAGACGTGCAGGATTTCGTCGAGAAGATGATTCGCGACGTGCTGAAGGAAGTGGATGGCATCGAACTGGCCAATCCGTTCCCGCGATTGACCTATTCCGAAGCAATACGCCGCTATGGATCGGACAAGCCAGACCTGCGCATCAACCTGGAACTGGTGGACATTGCCGAGCATCTGCGCCATGTCGAGTTCAAGGTGTTCAGCGGCCCGGCCAATGATCCGGCCGGTCGCGTCGTCGCCCTGCGCCTGCCCAATGGCGTCGATCTAACCCGCAAGCAGATCGACGATCTCGGCGCTTACGTGACGCGCTACGGCGCAAAAGGCCTGGCCTGGATTCGTATTGACGATATCGCCAAGGGTCGCGATGGCCTGACCTCGCCGATCGTGAAGTTCCTCGACGACACGGCGCTGGACGGCATCTTCAGGGCGGTCGGTGCGGAAAATGGCGACCTTATTTTCTTTGGGGCCGGCGGCTACAAAACCGTCAGCGATTTCATGGGCGCGCTGCGGGTGAAGGTTGGTCGCGATTGCGGTTTGGTCAGCAACACCTGGCAGCCGCTCTGGGTCACCGACTTCCCGATGTTCGAATTCGATGCGGCAGCCAATCGGCATGTCGCCCTGCATCATCCCTTCACCGCGCCGAAGATCGACGATGTCGCTGACGTGAAGGCGAACGCGATGTCGGCGGTGTCGCGCGGTTACGACATGGTCTTGAACGGCAACGAGATCGGCGGCGGTTCCATCCGCATCCATCGCTCCGACATGCAGAGTGCGGTGTTCGAGTTGCTCGGTATTGGTGCCGAGGAAGCACAAGCCAAGTTCGGCTTCCTGCTCGACGCACTGAAATTCGGCGCGCCGCCGCACGGTGGCATCGCCTTCGGCATCGATCGCATCGCGGCGCTGATTGCCGGTACCGAATCGATCCGCGACGTGATCGCATTCCCGAAAACGGCGAGCGCACAGGATTTGATGACCGACGCGCCATCGCCCATCGGCGATGCGCAATTGCAGGAACTGTCGATCCGCGTGGCGAAGAAAATCTGAACGCGCCATCTTCCGGAAACGGCGAACGGGTCATCCTGCTGCATGGCATCTGGATGGTCGGCTTCACCTTGTCGGCTCTGGCGGGTCGCCTGCGCGAAGCGGGCTTCCAGACCGAAAACTTCGAATACTCCAGCGTGCAGGGAGGGCCCGAAGGTGCTGCCGAGCGCCTGCGCGAACGGATGCGCGTACATACGGGCGAGGTCGTCCACTTGCTGGGCCATAGTCTCGGTGGTCTGGTTGCCTTGCATGCCGTGGATACCAAGGAGCGCCTGCCTGCTGGTCGCGTCGTCTGCCTCGGTTCTCCATTGACCGGTAGCGCGTCAGCGCGGGAACTGGACCAGCATGCCGGCCTCAACTGGATGCTCGGCCGCAGTCGCGACATGTTGCGATCAGGGTTCGACGAATGGACCGGTCCGCGTGAGGTCGGCGTGATTGCCGGCACCAAGTCACTTGGGCTTGGCAGCCTGTTAGGCACCTTGCCGTCACCGCACGACGGTACCGTCAGCGTCGCCGAAACCCGGTTGCCGGGCATCACCGACCATTGCAGCCTGCCGGTGACCCACAGCGGTATGGTGCTTTCCAGCGAAGTCGCGGCGCAAAGCGTGGCCTTCCTGCGCGAAGGGCGATTCACGGCCAGCGATCAGCAAACGGGCTAAAATCAGAGCCTGTTTGTTCCAAGGACCGTACCGATGTTTTCCAAGAACCAGCGTATCGCCGATTTCGACCCGAAACTCGCCGCCGCCATCGCGAGCGAAAACCAGCGCCAGGAAGACCATGTCGAGCTGATCGCGTCGGAAAACTACGCCAGCCCGATGGTGATGGAAGCGCAAGGCTCGCAGCTCACCAACAAGTACGCCGAAGGCTATCCCGGCAAGCGCTACTACGGCGGCTGCGAGTACGTGGACGTAGCCGAAAAGCTCGCCATCGCGCGCTTGAAAAAGCTGTTCGATGCCGACTACGCCAACGTGCAGCCGCATTCGGGCTCGCAGGCGAACCAGGCGGTCTATTTCGCCTTGCTGCAACCGGGCGACACCATTCTCGGCATGAGCCTGGCCCACGGCGGCCATCTCACCCACGGTGCCAAGGTGAACATTTCCGGCAAGTTGTTCAACGTGGTCCAGTACGGCGTCGATGAGCAGGGCCTGATCGACTACGACGAGATCGAACGTCTTGCCGTGGAACACCAGCCGAAAATGTTGATCGGCGGCTTCAGTGCTTACTCACAGGTCGTCGATTGGGCCCGTATGCGCACAATTGCCGACAAGGTGGGCGCGATCTTCTTTGTCGACATGGCACACGTTGCCGGTTTGATTGCCGCCGGCGTGTATCCGAGCCCGGTACCACACGCACACGTGGTTGCATCGACCACGCACAAGACTCTGCGCGGTCCGCGCGGCGGCTTTGTGATCGCGAAAGGCCTGGGTGAGGAACTGGAAAAGAAACTGCAGTCGATTGTCTTCCCTGGCATCCAGGGCGGCCCGCTGATGCACGTGATCGCCGCCAAGGCCGTCGCGTTCAAGGAAGCGCTGGAACCCGAATTCAAGACCTACCAGCGGCAGGTGATTCTTAATGCCAAGGCGATGGCGAAAACGCTGATCGATCGTGGCTACAAGATCGTTTCCGGCGGCACCGAGAACCACTTGATGCTGATCGACATGATCGGCCGCGATTCCAGCGGCAAGGACGCCGAAGCCGCACTCGGCAAGGCACACATTACGGTCAACAAGAACGCCGTGCCGAACGATCCGCGCTCGCCATTCATCACCTCGGGCCTGCGCATCGGCACACCGGCAATCACCACGCGTGGCTACATGGAAGCGGACAGCATCGAACTGGCGAACTGGATCGCTGACGTGCTCGACGCGCCGACTGACGACGCGGTCATCGCGCGCGTTCGCGACGCCGTGCAAGCACAGTGCAAGCGTTTTCCGGTCTACGGCTGATGCGGTTTTTTTCGAACCATGTTTCGCGAGGTCACGGGCTGACGCCCGCGTAACCGCGCCATGTTCTGCCCGTTCTGCCAGCACGACGACACCCGCGTCATCGATTCGCGCCTGACCGAAGACGGTTCCACCGTGCGTCGTCGCCGCGAATGCGAGCAGTGCAGCCAGCGCTTCAACACCTTCGAGACGGCCGAAATCAAGCTGCCGCAAGTGATCAAGTCGGATGGTCGCCGGCACAGCTTCGACGAAACCAAGCTACGCGTCAGTTTCGAGCGCGCCTTGCAGAAGCGGCCCGTCCCGGTCGATGCACTTGATGCCGCCGTGCGTGCCGTCATCAATGAATTGCGCCGTAGCGGTGAGCGTGAAATCGCCTCGCGCCAGGTCGGCGAACTGGTGATGCGGGAACTGAAGAAACTCGACCAGGTCGCCTACGTGCGCTTCGCCTCGGTCTATCGCAAGTTCGAAGACGTGCAAGCGTTTCGCGAAGAGATCGAAAGCCTCGAACGCGACCTGCCCACCATGGGCGGCATGCAAATGCCGCTGCTCGAAGAAGTCGCCGCAGACTCGCCGACCCGACGCAAGGGCAAGGGTTGAGCGAGGGTGTTCCGGCCGAGTTCTGTTTTATTACGCCCGCCGCTGGAGTTATTCGTTTCACCGGCAACTCGATGAGACGCAGGCGTTGCTCTGGCATATCCTCTTGATGACCGTGCGTGGAGGCAAACGATGGAACGAACATCGGTGTTCAAAAACAACGGTAGCCAATCTGTTCGCTTGCCTGCGGCAGTCGCGTTCCCAGAGTCGGTGACGCATGTGGATGTCATTGCGCTCGGTCGAACCCGACTGATCGTTCCTGCTGGCGAGGGATGGCAAAGCTGGTTTGCCGGGAACGGCGTTAGCGATGACTTCATGTCGATCCGCGATCAACCGCGCGACGCGAATCCGGTGAGCCGACGGTGACATGAGCTGGTCCGATATCGACCACCAACATATGGCGCGAGCGCTGCGTCTGGCGGAGCGCGGCCTGTACACGACCAATCCGAATCCACGTGTTGGTTGCGTTATCGCGCAGGGCGATCGCAGCGTCGGCGACGGCTGGCACCAGCGTGCTGGTGGCGCGCACGCTGAAGTCCACGCGCTGCGCGAAGCGGGCGAGCAGGCGCGCGGCGCGACTGCCTACGTAACGTTGGAGCCTTGCGGCAAACACGGTCGCACGCCACCGTGCGCTGACGCGCTGATCGACGCCGGCATTGCTCGCGTGGTGATCGCCAGTGAAGACGCCAACCAGCATGGCGGCGGCGCGCTGGATCGCCTCGCGGCTGCTGGCATCGCTGTGGAAAGCGGTTTGATGAAGGATGCGGCGCGCGAACTCAATCGCGGTTTCTTCTCGCGCGTCGAACGTGGAATGCCATGGCTGCGAGTGAAGCTCGGCATGAGCCTGGACGGCCGCACTGCCCTCGCAAACGGCCAGTCGACCTGGATCACCGGAGAAGCCGCCCGTAGCGACGTGCAGCGTTGGCGCGCACGCAGCTCGGCCATTCTCACCGGCAGCGGCACCGTGCTGTCGGACAACCCACGCCTGACCGTGCGCATGCCTGTCGAAGAACTCGAAATCGCAGGCGAAATCGAGCCGGCAACACCCCTGCGAGTGATCCTCGACCGTGAGCTACGTACGCCCGCCGATGCACACGTACTCGATGGCAACGCGCCAACCTTGTTGCTGCACGACGAACGCCTGTCGCCGCGTGACGACGCACGCTTTGAAAACATCGCGCTGGCCGGTTGCGAAGTTACCGACCAACGCCTCGACCTGCGCCAAGTACTGCGCCTGCTCGCCGAACGCCACTGCAACGAAGTGCAGGTCGAAGCTGGCCCAATCCTCAGTGGCGCCCTTTTCGCCGCCGGCCTCGTCGATGAATTGCTGCTCTATATCGCCCCAACCCTGCTCGGCAACGACGCACGCGGTCTGCTCGACCTGCCGCCGCTGGAGAAAATGAGCGAGCGCTGGAACCTGCGCGTGGTCGACCAGCGCAGCATCGGCGGCGATTGGCGCTTGTTGTTGCGGCCGCAGTAAATCTGCGCCGCCGTCTCCTCTCCCGCCGGGAGAGGGTGGCGCAACGCGCCGGGTGAGGGTTCGGGCGAAGTGGTAAGGCTGAACTTGTTGTTTTGCCCGCTTCGGCCGAACCCTCATCCGCCCTCCGGGCACCTTCTCCCGGGGGGAGAAGGGTAAATGCAGGCGTGACGTGACGGCTGAGGTTCGGCGCTAGTCAGGTAAGTTGTTGCAGATAGCGGAGCGGAACAGATTCCAATGAAAACTAGAAACGTTATTGTCGGGCTGCTAGTGCTGGTCGCGATCGGGGCTGCGTTTTACATCTATTGGACCGGAAGCAAGTCATCTCCCGACAGTGCGCAAACCACTCCGACGACAACGTCCGCCGCTGTCACGGAGACGCAAGATGTAGCGATGACGGAGCAAATGGCAGCCTCCAGCCAGACAGTGGCCTCAACCAGTGCCCGTCCAACGTCGCCGCGCGAGCGATATGTTCATTCAACCAACCTTCTCTTACTGGTGGAGCAGTTACGCGCCGATGCGGATGCTGGCGATGTGGGTGCGATTCGCGCAATCTCCGATTCCTACCGCGAGTGCTTCCCCTACGCTCAGAATCCGGAACTTCTGGATGTCGATCACACGAAGAGTTTGTTCCGCGAACCCGATCTGTCCATCGCGCTCGCACTTCAACGCAAGCAAAGCCAACGCTGTCGTGACCTCATTGTCAGCGAACCGATTGAAACTGAAATGATGGTGAAAGCGATAGAAAGTACGGTTGATCTGACTGATCTGACGGGACAGGCCGAGCAACTTCTTGATGATCAAACCCAAAAGGCGGGTGACCCCTCGAAAGGCCTTTCAACAGATGAGATCGCCGCGGCGTCGACGCGTGTTGCTTTGTCCAAGGACCCGGAGGCGATTGCGATGTTGGCGCTCAGCCAAGTGGGTTCCGGATTCCCTGACAACAGCTCGGGGCGCAGGCGTACCAATACCTACGCATGGTTGTTGGTAGCTTGCGATTTCGGGCGCGATTGCTCGGCGGACGGTCTATCGGTACGTCGCAACTGCCTGTTGGACAGGCGCTGTGTCGACGGTGACTATCGCGAGCTGCTCCGGCGCAGGATTCTTCCTCCCGATGAATACGAGTTGGTACTACAAGCGGAGCGCGAAATCCTCCAGGCGATCAACATCGGGAACGTCTCACATCTGTTTCATTGACGTTGGGCAATCAGCTGATTCGTTGCCAAGCCTTGAGTTTTCAGCCCGCGCCCCCAACCTCTCTCGCGCAGCGAGCAATCGCGGCATTCCATGACGTCTTCAGGGCGGGGCGCAACTCCCCACCGGCGGTAGGTTCTTCACGAACGAGCCCGCGAGCGCTTGCAGGGTATCGCAAGGTCAGCAGATCCGGT
>JBATAQ010000230.1:0-4185 GCA_049661925.1 Dokdonella sp. | reverse complement strand
ATGATCGGACTGGGCAAGATGGGCGCCAATATGGCGCAACGATTGATCAAGGGCGGCCATCGCGTCGTCGGCTTTGATCCCCGCGAGGAAGCGCGCAAAGCGCTCGAGGACGAGGGCGGCGAAACGGCCCATTCGCTGACCGCGTTGGTCAAGAAACTCAAGCGACCGCGTACGGTATGGATGATGGTTCCGTCGGGAAAGATCACGGACAAGACGGCAACCGCGCTGAAATCACTGCTGGCCAAGGACGACGTTGTCGTCGATGGTGGCAACTCGAACTACAAGGACACGTTGCGCAGAGCCAGGCAGTTCCAGTCGAAGAACATGCACTACGTCGACTGCGGCACCAGCGGCGGCGTCTGGGGATTGAAAGAGGGCTACAGCATGATGATCGGTGGGGAAGACGCCGCCGTCGAGCAACTAAGACCGATATTCGAATGCCTGGCACCCGGCAAGAAGAAAGGCTGGGGTCACGTAGGTTCAGTGGGCTCGGGCCACTTCGTCAAGATGGTTCACAACGGCATCGAGTACGGATTGATGCAGGCCTACGCCGAAGGTTTTTCGATCATGCAGCACAAGCAGGATTTCAAGCTGGACCTGCACCAGGTCGGTGAGATCTGGCGTTACGGCAGCGTAATCCGATCATGGCTACTGGAGCTGTCCGCCGATGCGCTGAAAAAGAATCCGACCCTGGACGACATTGCCGCCTTCGTGCCCGATTCCGGCGAAGGGCGCTGGACCGTCAGCGAAGCCATCGACCTCGACGTGCCGGCACCGGTCATCACGACAGCCTTGATCGAGCGCCTGCGCTCACGCGACGGCAACTCGTTCGCCGACCGATTGCTGTCGGCGATGCGCAACGAGTTCGGTGGCCACGCCGTGAAAAAGGGGTAGCCGCCAGCCACGGCGCGGCTCTTTTTTGGCTGTCGCCAGACTGGTCAAGCGTATGGTTCGGCTGCCGCCGACCCAGTAACTTTTCTCACGCAGAGAAAAGTCACCAAAAGATGCGACCCGATGGCCTGTCGCCCACGCGGCTGCGCCGCGCGGGTGCGCAGGCACTGGCCGGGTTCGGTCGCAGGCACATCCTGTGCCGCGACCGAAGACACGCAATCCATTGCGCGTCCCGCAAGCGGCTTTTCCGTCCAGCACTTGCCAACAGGAACGGGCGGGTGAGTCAACAGCATCCGCTGCGAGCGGCGGACAACGCAGCGATGCTGCGTGCATTTGACCTGTATCCCGATTCGGGGAGGCGAGGCGGCGGAGAAAATGCCCGCAGGGTGGCCCGAATGGATTCGGGCCAGTTCGCTGTCAGCACAGGGAAGTGCTGTCAGCGAACCCCGCAGCCAGCTTGCGTAGTCATGCGGCTTCATCGCACGACCGACCCGCCACGGGCGCATCCGTTGGCCCATGTTTCTGTGCGAGGAGAAAGAGCCTGTCCTCGGACTTGATCCGGGGATGGGGCGGCACGCGGCAGCCCGGCGGAACGCTTGACCATTCTGGCGATGCACCATATGGACGTCTAGATCGCCAAACATTGCGAAGATGAAGGCTCCGAAATGACAGACGACGGCGCAATGCCGGACCCTCATCCCCGCCCCTTCTCCCGACGGGAGAAGGGAGAAGGGAGAAATCCGCGACACGTGCAAAGGGCAGTCGCCAACGGCGACAATAGAAAAATGATCGAGAGACGAATGTTGCAAGTGGACGTGTTCACGAACCGACCCGGGTTCGGCAACGCGCTGGCCGTGGTGCTGGATGGCGAGGGCATCGACGACGTGTCGATGCAGCGGTTTGCGGCGTGGACGAACCTGTCGGAAACCACGTTCCTGTTGCCACCGACGGATGAGCGCGCGGACTATCGGGTGCGCATCTTCACGCCGCGCCAGGAGTTGCCGTTTGCTGGCCATCCGAGCGTGGGCAGTGCGTATGCGGCGCTGCATGCAGGATTGATCACGCCGAAAAACGGCAAGCTGGTCCAGCAGTGCACGGCAGGTTTGTTGCCGATGCGTGTGGAAGGCGACACGGCCAACTGGAAAGTGCATGTTCGCGCACCCGAGGCGCGGCAGCGCAGGGCCAATGACGATGAGATGCGCTTGTTGTCGCCAATTTTTCCTGCGTTGGATCAGTCGACATTTGATCGCGCCGTCGTTGTCGACAACGGCCCGTCCTTCTGGATCGTGGCACTGCCGGATGAAGTCTCGGTGCGAACATTGGCCCCCAACCTTGCCGCAATGTCGCGACTATGCGCGGCGTCCGCCTGCGTTGGCGTAGCGGTCTACGCGTCAACTGATCCAGGCAGCGCGGAACAGATTTCCGTGCGTGTGTTCTGCCCTAACGATGGCATAGCCGAAGACCCGGTGACCGGTAGTGCCAACGCAGCGATTGCCAGCGTGTTGCACGGCAACGGCGAACTGTCGCGTGTCGGAAATCCATACCGCGTCAGCCAGGGGCGCGAGATGGGTCGCAACGGTATCGTCGAAGTATCGGTCGAGGACGACGGTGCTGTCTGGGTCGGCGGCGAATCCGTGGTCGTGATTGAGGGCGTAATGCGCTGGTCGAATTCGGCCGCAAGCGCAGTCTCGTAGCCCGGCACGCGCAGCGCGCCTGGGAGTCGCAAGGCATTCATCAGGCATCGGTTCGGTTTGTCCGGTCGTCATGCCGGCGAGGCGCTTGACCAATCTGGCGACTGCCAGAAAAAGAAGGAGGCCGCGCGGCTACAAGCGCTCATTTCAAACCACGGCTAAACTTGGGCCATGCTCAAGATCGATACCCACACTCACGTACTCCCCGAAACCTGGCCGGATCTTGCGACCAAATACGGTGACAATCGCTTTCCGGTGATCGTCAATTCCGAAGGTCGGCGGCGCATTTACAAGGATGGCAAGTTTTTTCGCGAGGTGTGGGACAGCGCCTATCACGCGCAGACCCGCATCGACGACTACCGAAAATTCGGCATCGAGGTGCAGGTAGTCTCGACGGTGCCGGTGCTGTTCTCGTACTGGGCCAAGGGCAACCAGGCGCTGGAGTTGCATCGTTACCTCAACGATCACACTGCCGGCCTTTGCCGCGATTATCCGAAGAACTACATCGGCATCGGAACGGTGCCGTTGCAGTCGCCGACGCTGGCGATCCAGGAACTGGAACGCTGCGTTGAAGAGCTGGGTTTGCCGGCGGTGCAGATTGGTTCGCATGTCGAGAACTGGAACCTCGACGCGCCGGAATTGTTCCCGTTCTTCGAAGCCGCCGCCGATCTCGGCGCGGCCATCCTGGTCCATCCCTGGGACATGATGGGAAAGGAAACCATGCCGAAATACTGGCTGCCCTGGCTGGTTGGTATGCCGGCAGAACAGGCGCGTGCGGCATGTTGTTTGATCTTCGGTGGTGTGCTGGAACGCCTGCCGAAACTGCGCGTTTGTTTCGCGCATGGCGGCGGGTCGTTCCCTTACAGCATCGGTCGTATCGAACACGGCTTTCGGATGCGGCCCGATCTGGTCGCGACCGACAACGCACGCAACCCGCGCGAGTATCTCGGCAAGATGTGGTTCGACTCCTGCGTGCACGATCAGGCCGCGCTGCGCTACCTGCTCGACGTCGCCGGCCAGAACCGAGTGATGCTGGGTACCGATTACCCCTTCCCGCTCGGCGAACAGGAACCCGGTGCCGGCATTGCGGCACTGGGTTTGTCCGAAGTCGAACAGGCGCAGCTTTATCACGGCAGTGCTCTGGAATGGCTGGGCCTGCCGCTCTCCCGCTACGACACGAAGGCCGCATGAGTACCAACGATCAAACCACGTTTGCATGGGCGCAAGAACAGGACGCCAGCGACACGCTTGCCAGCTATCGTGATGAATTCCTGATCCCGCAACACGATGGCAAGGACATTGCCTATTTCTGCGGCAACTCGCTGGGACTGCAACCACGCTCGGCGCGTGCTGCGGTCACCGAGGAACTGGATGCCTGGGCGGAGCTTGGCGTGGAAGGTCACTTTCGCGCTGCACGGCCGTGGTTGACCTTCCACGAAACCCTGCGCGATGGCCTGGCCGAAGTGCTCGGTGCCCTGCCCTCCGAAGTGGTCGCGATGAATACGCTGACCGCGAATCTGCATTTCATGATGGTCAGTTTCTATCGCCCGACTGCCGAGCGACCGGCTATCCTGATCGAGAAACATGCATTTCCATCGGATCG
>JBATAQ010000229.1:0-15817 GCA_049661925.1 Dokdonella sp. | reverse complement strand
ATGCCGGTCGCAAGCAATTCGGCCAGCGCCGGATTGAGCGATGCGATGCGCAGGTCGGCCGTGACGCGGGCGACGCCGGTCATCTGCAGATCATCGACATCCAGAGTTCGCGGCGCATAAGTTTCAGACATGGCGCGACTTTAGCGCGGTTGCACCAAATTGATGCGGTTTGGTGTTGCGCGTTCTGATGTTGGCCGCTATCGCGGAACCCGTTGCTGTGATCGGTTTACGTGGCTTTTGCCGCGCGGGCGGCACAAATTGTCGAACGCGACACCACCCGAATCCCTCGTTATTCCTGCGAAGGCAGAGGCGCTCTTCAACAGCCGGAGGCTCGCTGATGGCCCGGAGGGCGCGCGAAGGATTTCGCGCGTCATGACGGCGGGTTATGAGTTGGCGTGGCTTGGTGCGCGATCAACCCGCTCTGAAAGGCGATCCCACATTCACCGGTGCCATTACCTCGACGCCGCCTTCCTGGGCGATGGCCAGCTTTCCGCGGACGGTCAGGTCGCTGATGAAACTGAACTGGTCGCTGAGATCAAACGGGTAGGCCTTCAGCCGGTAATGCGTGCCCCACGGCGTTTCGTTCAACATCACCGTGGCCGGTTTGTCGTAGTTGTAGTAGGCGCTGGTGACGGCGACATCGCGCAATGCGGTGCGCATGCGAGCTGCATCGTGGTTGGGCGCAAGGTAGAAATCGGCGATGCACATCAGAGTGCGGCTACCGTCGTTGGAATTGGAAATATTTTCCTTCCAGATGGTGTCATGCGGGATGGTGATGGTGTTGTCGGCAGCGGTGACAATGCGGATCGAGCGCATTCCGACGAATTTCACTTCGCCGTAGTCGCCGTCGATCTCCACCCAATCGCCGGGGCGATACGGTCGCTCGATGATCGCGACCACACCAGCGAGCAGGCTGCTGACGTAATCCTTGAACGCAAAACCGATCGCCACGCCGGCTGCGCCGGCGATGACCAGGAAATTCTGGAAGGTGATATTGAAGATGATCGGCACCACCCACAGCACCGCCAGCACCAGCAGCATCAGACGGATGATCGGCACTGCGCCGAGCAGATAGAGGCGAAACTGTTTGGGGCCACGTTCGGCGAGATACGGCAGCACTTTGCGAAACACGAATATCGCAAACCAGATGCCGCCGATGATCAACGCGATCTTGCCGAAACTGATGTCCTGCAGATCATTGATCAGCTTGACCGTGGCTTCCTGTCCTTCCTGCGCGGGCTTGGCCATCACAGTCGATCCACGGCAAAACCCGCTGCGGACAGCCCGCTGCGGATGGATGGATAGGCGGTCGGATGGCATCGATAAATGTCGCCGTCGCGGTCGATGAAGCCCGCCGTGCGCAAGGCTGGCAACACGGCCCCGATGCCTTGCGCCGGCAAGGTCATGACGAGGTCGCTTTCGCTGAGCTCGCCGTGGATCAGCAACGACTGCAACACCAGCAACGCCTCTTGTCGCGAACTGCCGGGCAGACGGAATTCTTCCAGCGCCGCGATCCACAAGGTTTGCTCGTCGAGTCGTTCGTCGAGCGCTTCGTCTTTGTCGACTGGCGCATCACCGTTCTCGGAGCGCAGGCTGCGCCGCCACAAATGCCAGGCCACCCATGGGATGCCAAAGCTGGTCGCCGCGAGAGTCTGGAAATAGTCGTTTTCGAGCTTGCTGTTGCTATCCACGGCCATCACGTCCTTGCCACTGTCCGACAGCCGGAAGCGCAGTGAATGCAGGCCATCTTCACCGACCATTTCCGAGAACCACTGGTGCAGGCGCTCGGCGTCGAAGGCCTGGAATGTCATGCCGCTGGGCAGCACAAGATCGGCATCGGTGGCCGCCACAAGGTAGCGCCACGCCCAACTGTTGCAACCGATCAAGCAGGGCCGATCAAGGCGATCCAGCGCTGCGAGCAACTGACGCAACCGATCCAGGCCCTTGTGATGGCGCAGGAACCAGTGTTCCAGCCGTGGTATCACCAGCACGCCTTCGCCGATGAGATCGGGCAAGGGTTCGTCGGCTGATCCCATCAGTTCGGAACGCGCCGGCGGTTCGAGAATTTGATGACCGTTCTGCTCGGCCCAACTGCGGATCACGCAACTGCGGTCGCAGGGCGGCAACACGATCAAGGTTGAACGCGTCAACGGGTCCGGCGACGAAAGCCGTGCCGAGATGGTTTGCTGCAGTTCGCGTGTCAGCGGTCCGCACGAGGGTGGTGCAACCACGTTGTCGAGCACGCTGCGGGTGATGCGGTGGAGTTTGTCTTTCGCGACCGCCGGTTCTTCGTCTTTCTGGAACTGACTTGCGATCTTGTGGCTGAACCGGTCGAGCAGCCGCCGCACCGTTTCCTGGGTCGGCATGGCCGGCCACTTGTACGTCCCAAGCGGGACAAAGCCGGTTTCTTCGGTTGATGAAGACAAGATCGGTTTCCTGATCGACGGTCGGTGGGTACGTGGCTTTGGCGATCCTAACCGATGCGACCCACACGAGTCGGCTTGCTTCTCGTCTATGATCGCGGCTCGTCGCGCGCTGCGCGAATCCGCCTTAGCCGTGAGTCTATGCCCGATCTATTCAACGTCATCCTGCTCGGCATCATTGAAGGCATCACCGAGTTCCTGCCGATTTCCAGCACCGGTCATTTACTGATCGCCGAACAGTGGCTGGGCCAGCGTTCGGACACGTTCAACATCGTCATCCAGGCTGGCGCAATGCTGGCGGTGACGTTGATCTACTGGCGCCGCATCGTCGATCTGCTGTTCGGCTGGCGTGATCCAGCCAATCGCGACTACGCCTACAAGCTGACGCTCGCATTCGGCATCACAGCTGTGCTCGGGCTCATCGTCAAGAAGCTGGGTTTCGAGTTACCCGAGAGCGTGACACCGATTGCCTGGGCACTGATCATTGGCGGCATCTGGATATTGATTGCCGAAGCAATTGCCGCGCGTCGACCGGTGCTCGACAGCGTCAGCTGGAACGTCGCAGTCTGGGTCGGTGTTGCGCAAGTTGTTGCCGGTGTATTCCCCGGCACATCGCGCTCGGCCGCAACCATTTTCATCGCGATGCTGGTCGGTGCATGCAGCCGTGCCACGGCAACCGAGTTCGCGTTTCTGGTTGGCATTCCGACCATGTACGCGGCCAGTGCGTGGTCGCTGTGGAAAGACAGCGCCGCCACCGACAGCCCCGACGAGTGGCAGGCGTTGCTGGTCGGTTTCGTCGTCTCCGCGATCGTCGCCTTCGTCGTCGTCAAGTGGCTACTCAGCTACATCCGCACCCACACCTTCACCCCGTTCGCGTACTACCGCATCGTGCTGGGCGTGCTGCTTTTGCTGATGCCGCTCGCCAGGTAGGAATCAATCAGCGCAGTTGCAGGGTGGAACCCGCGCAGCGGTTTCCACCGCCGCGTGCCATCCGCAAGCCTGTGGTGGAAACCGCTGCGCGGGCTCCACCCTACGAACTTTCGTCACCCCCGCAGCGCGGGGTTCATCGTGTAGGTGCCGACGATCACCGCCGATGCCAGTACGTGGCCGTCCATTGCGACGCGCAGGTCAGCCAGGCTGAAGCCGTTTTCCAGCGGCAGCTTCGGCACGTCGATGGCGTGCACTTCGAAGTGGTAGCGATGCAGGCGTTCGTCGTTCCATGGTGGGCACGGGCCGTCGTAGCCGAGGTAGGTGCCGGCCATGTCGGGATCGTTGGCGAACCAGCCGGTGTAGTCGTTCGTGCCCTGCACGGAGCCGGGCGGGCCCCACGGCTCCTTGTCGCCATTCGCGACGATGCCTTCACCGCAACTGCCTTCACCGAGTTCACGACAATCGATCGGCACGTTGGCCATCAGCCAGTGCACGAACTCGACGCGCGGCAGGTCGACCGGCACGCTGCGGCCTTCCTGGTTGACGTCGTCTCCCACGCTGGGCACGTCGGGATCGATCACGGTGATGACGAAGGATCGCGTCGCGTCGGGCACCTCACCCCATGCCAGCGGCGGCGTGGCGTTGCCGGCCGGCGCGAAGCGCTCACCGCTCGCACCGGGTTGGCCGAACGCGAAGTCGGCGGGGATCGGATGCTGATCGATGAGTCGAGTGCTGGTGAGTTTCATTTCAATTGTCTCGCGGTTTGAGTTTGGCGAATGAGTCGGCCAAGGCGTCGGAATAGTTGCGCCAATGATCGCCGGCAAAGCGCACCGGCAAGCCGCCGATGCCAGTGACGCCACGGGCGAAGTTGTCGCCAACGACGAGGGTCTCCAATCCAACGAATTTTGCCAGCTCGGTGCCGGCACCTTCTGGATCGGCAGCAATCGCTGCGGCGTCCACGACCAGGTGTTCCGGTCCGGATCGGGCAACACCGTACAAAGCATGGTCGCGAGCCTTCGCCAGCCATGCGGTTGCTGCCTCCAAGTCGTTGACGGGTGCGGTCGGCAGCCAGCCAAACGCCATCCAGTCGACCAGCGCCGCTCGCGCATCACGATCAGCAACGATGATCCTGGTGCCGGGCATGATGCGGTGGATGAGGGTCAGCAGGCGCGCATCCCAACGCGGTAGCCAGTCCACCTGGCGAAGACCATCGGGAATGCCCATGGCCCGGACCGGGCCGAGGTATTCGTCGCGGATGTGTGCGACTTCGTCGGCGCTGATATCGGCATTGCTGTGGTCGAACGCGGGCGTGCCGAACAAGTCGCGACGATCACGGTCGCCCACGCGATCACGCGGTACGGCCAGGCTCGGCTGGTCGGCGAGCAGGGCGGCGATGCGCTCCACGCCACTGCCCGGCGTACCGATCAGCAGGATAGGCGCGTGTTCCCAAACCGGTCCAGCCGGCGCGGCTAGCCAGCGGTCGATGGTCTCCGGAATGTCGGTCAACGCCGGTAGCAAGCTTCGCAAGCCGCGCTGGGCGGCGAGAAAATGCTCGGTAGCGATTCCGAAAGCGCCGTTGTGGTCGGCAACCCGACCACGATAATTCTCCAGCAAGCGACGCTGGCCTTCGCGCAATTCCTTGCTCGCCAACGCGTCGAGGCGATCACTGGCACCGTCGAAATCGTCGTTGCGCAACGCCTGACGGATACGCACCAGGCTCATCTCCGGGCTACCGGGATTTTTCGCCAGCACGGCAGCAACATAAGGCTCGGCTGCTTCGAAGTTGCCGATCTGTTCGTTCAAGTAGCCGAGATTTTCCACGTATTGAAGTTCGTCCGGTTCAGCTTCGTGCAGCCATTCGTTGTCGGCGATGGCGAGGTCAAGCTGATTCAGGTGCGTGGTCAACAGCACGCGACGATTGCGCCAGAAAGCTTCGCGTTCACCACCCGCATCAACCTGTTGGTTGAGTAGCACCAGGGCGTCGCCGAGTTGCTGAGTCTGGCCCAGGCAGAACAGCAAGGCCTCGACCACCTTGTCCCAATTCGGGGCGGCTTCAAGCGCCGATTTGTAGAGCGGAATCGCATCGTTAAAGCGGCCCTGTGCGCGCATCGCGTCGGCGATGCCAACATCGGCGCCGGCTTCGAATCCGGGTTCCGAGCGCAGCCGGCCGAACTGCTGCTCGGCTTCGCTGGCACGGTTGTTATCCAGCAACAACATGCCCAACGCGTGGTGGACCTGGGGGAAATTCGGGCGCAGCGCCAGGGCGTTGTTGAACGCCTGTTCGGCAAACGCGTGGTTGCCGTTGAGCAGCAACGCGCGGCCCAGCGTGAACTGGATCAGCGCATCCTGCGGCTGCATTTTCGCGGCCTGGTTCGCATTCTTGACCGCGATATCGGGTTGGTTGAAATCGCAGGCGACCATGGCCAGGCCGGCGAATGCATGTGCGTCATCGCCGGCGCGCAGCGACGTATGGAAATGCTGTTCCGCCAGCCGCGTGTCGCCCTCGGCCAGCGCGACATGACCGAGCGTGGTGTGCGCACCACCTTGGTTTGGATCGAGTGACAGCACCTTCGAGAGCACGTCGCGGGCCTGGTCGAACTCACGGCTATCGAAGTAGACCTTGCCCAAGGTGAGCAAGGGTGCGGGCTGTTCCGGGGCCGCGTTGTGCGAGCGCTGCAGCAGGTCAATCGCACCGTCGCGGTCGCCTTTCTGATAGCGCAGGGCACCCAGCAGGCGCAACGCCTCGTTGTCGTTGGGATGTTCGGCCAGAAACTCGCGATAGCCGCTTTCGGCAGCGTCCAGGTCGCCTTGGCGATGCAGTTCAATGGTGGTCTTGAGCATGGGATTCCGAAGGCAGGGGCAAGCGCAGCGCTCGCTGGATCAGCCTTCAATTATGCCCGATGGTCACGGAATGCTCTTGACGCGTAATGCTCTGACCAAGTCCGCACTGGGATTTGAGCGGTCAATCTGCCCGCAGCTCAAGGCGTGTCGGCGAAGGCAGACTGGCCCATCGCGCTAACGCGACTGGTAAAGCGTACCCAGAATGTGATCCCACAACGTCGACGTCACCCCGAAATTACTATCGGGATGATAGTGATGGACGTGGTGGCGTGCCGCCCAGCGGCGGATCCACGGGTGCCGGAAACGGCGGTGGTGGATGGCGAAATGGCTGAACCCATAGGCGACGTAACCGCTGCCGATGGTGCCGGCAATCAACAGGCCGTAACCGGCCGGCAAAACCACACTGAGCAGGATCGCAATGATCGAAAGGATCGCCGCCGGCAGAAAAAACGGCAGCGAGTCGTAGCCTTCCGGGAACTCGTGATGGGCATGGTGGCCGCGCTGATACATCGAATCCGGGCCATGAAAAATCCAGCGATGGGCCAGGTATTCGATGAAGCTGAAGGCAAACAGGCCGACGATGATCGTAACCGGCACTTGCAGCCACGAGCCCTGCAATTGTCGCGTACCGAACACCAGCAAGGTCGCCGACAGGCTGCTGCTGACCGCAAATTCGATCCAGTAGTTGGCGCGTGTCGTCGACATCGCAATGATGCGATCGAGCAGAGCACGTGGCGCATTCAGCACGGCCCGCCATAACGTGGCGGGCGATTGGCTAGGCGGGGTTTGGTCTGGCGAATTCAAGGCACGGATACGCGATTCGGGCACACAGGTCCGCCATTGTGACCCAAGCGTGACGATTCTTGGAGGATTGCCCAGAAATCTCGTAGTCCCTGATCTGGATCAGGTCGAAAAATTGTGCCGTCTCACCCCATGATCTCGAGTGCCGCGACACTAGGCGTCGCGCTGCTGCGACACTATCGCGCCATGGACCAACAGACGCAGGCACTTCGCTGAACTCGACTTCTTCGCCAACTTCCGACGCCACTGACCAGACCAACGGGCTGGTGATCTATCGCGCCAGTCGCCTGGAAGCCTTGCTCGATCCGCTGCTGGCGCTGATGGATAGCGCGCCGCCGGAACACGTGCTGCAACCGCACAGCGTGATCGCCGCGCATCCGGGAATGAAGCAGTGGCTGACCCGCGCGATGGCGCGCAGGCGTGGGCCGGGCGGCATCGCTGCCAACATCGACATCGTCCTGCCCAGCGTGTGGCTGGATCGGCTGGCCAAGCACGTGCTGGGCGAGGATGCGATTTCGCTGCGCCCGTATCGACGCGAAACCTTGCGCTGGCGGATTCACGACCTGCTCGGCCACAGCGAGGATCCGCAAGTCAACGCCTACCTGCGTGGCGACGAGGTGCCCCGACGGTGCTTCCAGCTCGCAGATCGACTCGCGAAGATCTATTCGCAGTATCTGGTCTATCGAAACGACTGGCTGCTGGCCTGGGCGCGCGGCGATTCCGGGCCGGCGGACTCGGGACTGTTGGCAGCGCTCTGGCGCGAACTGCGGACGAATATTGGACAGCCCCATCGTGGTGAACGCTTGCGCCAGCTGATCGCACGGCTAGGTGATGACCAGCGCGCGCTTGCCGCCAGCGAGCCGCTGCATGTGTTCGGCGTTTCCCATCTCGCTCCGTCGGAACTGGCCGTGCTGCGCGCCGTCGCGGCGCATCGAATGGTCGTGCTCTATGTGCCCGATCCCTGTCGCGAATTTTGGGGTGGACTGCGCGGTGATCGTCGTCATCTGCTCGACCTCCTCAAGCAGACACCGGATGGGGTCGACCAGGCGGATGTGACGAACGAGATCGCCACCACCTTCCTCGATCAGGACCATCCCTTGCTCGCGAGTTGGGGGCGGCTCGGCCAGCACTTCATGTTGAGTCTTGCCGACGGCGATGCACGCATCGACGAGCGCCACTGGCAAGATCGAACCGATACGCCGTTGCTGGAAACACGACTGCAACGCGTGCAGGAAAGCGTTCGCCAGTTAGCGCCTGCGCTGATTGCTGGCAACGAACCTGACTCGCGCGCCGATCGCTCGTTGCGCATCCACGCCTGCCACACGCGCCTGCGGGAACTGGAAGTGTTGCGCGATGCCTTGCTACGCGAGCGCGTGGAAAACCCGCAACTGAAACCCTCCGACATACTGGTCACGATGCCGAATGTCCAAGCCTATCTGCCGCTGTTGCCGGCGGTGTTCGGCGAGCCCGGTCGTCACGGCGGCACCCTGCCCTGGCACTTGGCCGATGTCAGTGTGGCCAGCACGCATCCATTGTTTTCCGCGTTCCGCCAGTTGCTGGATCTGCCGCAATCGCGAATCAGCGCGCCGGAAGTGATCGACTTGCTGAAGACCGCGCCCATCGCACGGCGTTTCGGCATCAGCGAAGGCGATCTCGATGTCATCGCCGGTTGGCTGCAAAACGCTCGTGTCGCTTGGGGTCTGGACGGCCCATTCCGGCAACGCTTTGATGCGCCGCCGATCAGTGAGCACACGTTTGCTTGGGCGATGGATCGGATGCTGACGGGTTACGTGATGGGCGACGGCGGTGATGACGAAATGATCGTGGAACTGCCCGACGACACTTCGATTGCCCCGGTGCAAGGCTTCCATGGGCCGCAGGCCGCTTTGCTCGGCACGCTGGATCGCGTCCTGGTCGAGCTGGCGACGTGGTGCCGTGAAGCCGCGCAAAATCGCCCCGCGAGTGAATGGGCCGCGCTGCTGGAGCAGCGATTTGAAGCGATGTTCCAGATCGATCCAACGGATTCCGACGCGCGCGATCCGCGCAGCCAACTTCTCGGCTTCATCCGCGCCATCGCCAGCGAGCCTGCCGACAGCGGTCTCGATCCCGCCCTCGACTTCAGCGTCGTGCGTGACGTGTTGCTTGGCAATCTCGCCGCCGTGTCGGATCGACAAGCGTTCCTGATTGGCGGCATGACGGTGTGCGGGATGGTGCCGCAACGCGCTGTTCCTTTCCGCGTTATTGCGGTGCTCGGTCTCAACGACGGTGAATATCCGCGCGCCGATGCCGATGGTGGTCTCGACCTGATGCTCAAGCATCCACGACTCGGTGATCGCGACCAGCGCAGCGATGATCGCTACCTGTTTCTGGAAACGCTGATGTCGGCGCGTGACACGCTGCATCTGAGCTACATCGGCGAAGGTGTGCGCGATGCCAAGCCGCGCAATCCGGCGACGCCGCTAGCGGAACTGATGACGGTGTTCGACCAGGCCGCCGGACTGTCGCACGACGCCGACAATACGAAACGACCGTGGTTGATTCGGCATCCGCTGCAAGCCTTCGATGATCGCTACTTCAATGCCAGCGATGAAGCCTTGTTTTCGTTTCGTGCGGATCTGGCGAACTTGCGCATTGGCGACAAGGCGAAGCGGTCAGCTTCGTTCGTTAGAGACGACGACCTACCAGTTTCAGCCGACGCGGCTTTCAGCGAAGAAGACGGGCTCATTTCGCTGCGCAACCTGCTCGGCTATTTCCGTGATCCCGCGAAACAATTGCTGGAAAGCGAATTGCAGTTGCGTCTGGACGCGCTCAGCGATGATCGCTTGCGAGACAGCGAGCCTCTTGAAGACAAGGCCGAGGCGCTCGACACGATTGCCAAGCGCGAATTTCTGCGCGCCGCCGAGCGCGGCGAAGCACCGTCCGATGCCGCGCCCGCTTATCTGCGGTTACACGGGTGGCTGCCGCCCGGTCGCGCCGGCCAGGGCGCATGGACGTGCGAGAAAGACAAGGTCAACAAGTTGCTTGCCGCGTTCGCAGATCACGAGTTGTTCCGGCACGGATTGCCGGATGCATCGCCACAGTCGATAGACGTGATGGTTGGTTCGCATCGCGTGCAAGGCGAGATCGCCAATGTCCACGTTCGCGATGGAACGCTTTGCTTGCTCGATGTGGTGCCAGGAAAAAACGAAGCGGCGCTCGACTTCAAGCTGACGATTGGCGTCTTCATCAAGTGGTCGCTACTGCGCTTGAGTGATTCCGCTGGCTTGCAGGCCGTGCGCGTTTGCGTTGTCACCGAAAACCCAGACGGCAGCGTGACCGGTGCATATGCGGATTGGGACGCGCGATTCCTCGCCGCGATCAAGGACGGCGAGTCCGAAATCGCGAACGCGATGCTGGATGACCTGCGCCGACGCCTCGACGGCTTGACCGCATTCTGGAAACAGTCCGTCATAGTTCCACGCTGGTACTTCCCGAAAACCTCATCGGTTGCTGATCGCCTTCAGCCGCAGGCGGCAAGTGGCGTCTGGATCGGCGGGCACTCCATCGGCGAGCGCGACTACTCGCCCGGTTACGCGCGGATGCTTGCCGGTGACCGCGAATTCGACGAGGGCGAGGATTTCGAACAGCTTTGCGTCAATGCGGAACACTTGCGCGTCTTGATCGACCTGCAAGTTTCCAGCGAGGCTGCGCTATGAGCGCCGCCGTGCCGGAGTCCGTCGGCGACGCGTCGAGCTGGCGCGATGTATCCCTGCGAGCGGGCACTCGCTGCCTGATCGAAGCTAGCGCCGGCACCGGCAAGACCTGGACCATTTCGGTCATCTACCTGCGCCTGTTGCTGGAGCAGGCGCTCAACCCAACCCAGATGGTCGTGACCACCTTCACCGATGCCGCCGCGCAGGAACTGCGCGAGCGTATTCGCAGCCGCATCCTGTGGGCGGTCGGCCTTGCGACTTCAACGTCGAGTGTCAGCTCGACAACTTCCAACGCCGCGTCCATCGAGACCGACGAAAAATGGTTGCGCCAGCGCTGGCTCGACGACAGCGGTGCGTTTGATCCAATGCTCGCCGCAGCTGATCGGAATCGCCTGCAACTGGCCTTGGTCGATTTTGATCGCGCGCCGATCAGCACGCTGCACAGCCTGTGTCGGCGGATTCTTTCCGAACTGCCGTTCGACAGCGCGAGCGCATTCGATCTTGGCGACATGGTGTCGACCGACAGCATCGACAACGAACTGATCGACGACTTGATTCGCCGGCTCGGCCAGGGCGATGGCGTTTTGAGTGTCGGCGATGAGCAGTGGTGGAGCACGCCTGCCCAACTACGCGAGCACTTGCACAAGGCACTTGCGAGTGGCGTTGTCGTGCACGCGCCGAGCGAGAAAGAGATTGGCAAGTTGATGCATCCAGACAACGCGCGGATGCTGCGGACATGCACTGCGGAAGCGTCACTGTTCGCAAGGTCGAATGCGGCTTTGCGTTCGCGTCTCGTGGAATTCGCCGAATTCATCGAAGGCGGCGATCCGCATGCCGCTGATTCCGCACTGCCGACAGGAATCGCGAAGGCCCTGGATGGACCTCGCGGGAAGCAACTCAGCGCCGCCGGTCAGGAGTCCCTGGCGTGCACGCAAGCCATCGAATTCGCGCTGTCCAATCTTCCACTGTTGAGCTTCTTGCCCTGGCTCGACCGGGCCATTGCGCTTGCTCGCTACCAAACGACCCTGAGCAACCAACGCCAACAACGCCTCGCCGCACGCGGACAGGTCACCTTCGATGCGCTGATCGAACGCGTTGCTCGTGTTCTGGACGATCCCGACACGACTCTTGCCGACGCGCTGTTCCAACGTTGGCCAGTGGCGCTGGTCGACGAATTTCAGGACACCGACGCGCAGCAGTACGGCATCCTTGATGCGATCTATCGACATCGCGATGAGGACCGATCAATGCGCGGACTGCTGGTGATGATCGGTGATCCCAAGCAGGCGATTTATCGCTTTCGCGGTGGCGACATTGAGGCATACCTCAAAGCCAAAACAACCGCCACGATCAAGCTGCAACTGGATACCAATTTTCGCTCCTCCAAGGCATTGGTCGGAGCGCTCAACAACGTGTTCGAGCGCGCGGGAAGGGTGTTGAGCAGCAAGGTCGATCACCAGATCACCTACGAAGACGTTGCGGCCAGTTCCCGCAATGACAAGTCGCCGTATCGGATCGCTGGCGTGGCCTGTGCGACGCCACTGCACATCCACTATTGGAGCGAGGACGTGCCCGACGCGGCACCGCAGCGGACATCCGCCGCGCTCGAAGCCTGTGCCAACCAGATCGTCGACATGCTCGCATTGGGCGAGCACATGATTGGCGACGAACTTCTCAAGCCCGGCGACATCGCCGTGCTGCTGCCGACCAACGGGCAGATCAACGAGCTGCGTGCGTTGCTCGATGAGCGACATGTTCCCTGCGTGGCGACAGCGCGCAGCAGCGTGTTCGATTCGGATTGGGCGCGTGAGCTACAAATCGTGTTGCATGCGGCACTGCACCCACGCGACGCCGGTGCCGTGCGCGCCGCGCTGGCAACGCGGCTGGGCGGCAAGTCGTATCAGGACTTGCGCCGCATGGGCAACGATCCTGCGGCGTTTGAAACGGAATCCCGACGCTATGCCGTGATGGGTGAAGCCTGGCGCAGTGTCGGCGTGCTGGCATCGATCCAGGGACTGCTGCGCGAACGCGGAAGCGATCTGTTCGCTGCCGGCGACGCCGAACGGGCAATGACCGATCTCAATCATCTGGGTGAATTGCTGCAGGCCCAGGCCGATCAAAGTATTGGCAGCGAACAACTGTTGCAATGGCTGGCGTCGCAACGCAGCGATGGCGGCGACAACGCTGGCGATGCGGCTGACGGACAACAGTTGCGAATCGAATCGGATGCCGCACGCGTTCGCCTGATGACCCTGCATTCGAGCAAGGGACTGGAATTTCCCATCGTCATCCTGCCGCTGATGTGGGCCAGTGCGAACCGCGACATGGACAAGATTCCCGTACTGCACGATGCAGAGACTGGACAGCGCGTGCTGTCGTTTGGTGACGATGCGCTGGTGCGTTTTCAGTGGAACGGCCAGGACGAGCGCTACCGTTTGCTCTATGTCGCGCTGACTCGCGCACAGCATGCCTGCCACGTATATGCGCTACCGCCAGATCGTTCGACCAGTGCGCGGAGCAGTGGCGCTCCAACCGATCCCAAGCGTGCGCCACTGGACGCGATCATCGAACGATTGCTCGGTAGCGACGTTGCTCCCAGGCCGATGGATGGCATTGCCTGGTCTGCTGGTCCGTGGTCGTGGCCCAGCGGTGTTCACTACCAACCGCCAGGCGAACGAACGGTTCCAGAACGCTTTGCGATGAGCGAACCGCTACCCGCAGCGTTCGAGTCACGCTACAGCTTCACCAGTCTCACCCACGCGCATGCACACGTTGCGAGTGAGGAATCATCGGCTGCGGACGAGCCAGATAGCGCGAGCGACTCATCTGAAACGGTGCTGGTCGCTGATGCAATCAGCGAAGCTGCATCTCTCGAATCGGCGCACCCGGAATTGATGCGTCTGTTCGCGATTCGCGGTAAAGATTTTGGCAACGCGCTGCATGAGATCTTCGAACATCGCGTGATGGGCGCGACGATGGCGACGCAAACCGATTTGATTGGCCGCTGCCTTGGCGACTACGCAATTGCTTCGAGTGACATGCCGCTTGATCGTCTCGTCGCGTTCGTAGCATCGCGCATACAGACAACGCTGGAAGCACCGCTGTTACCGCGTACTGCGCCGGGCCTTTCGCTCGCCGCGTTGAAGCCGCATCAAATGCGCGCTGAGATGGCATTTGATTTCGTGCTCGATGACGTATCAATGTCGCACCTACGTGCAGCCTGCGAAGGTCACGGCGAACCCGCGCTGGTGCCAGCCGGACCTGCTCGCAACTTGCGCGGCTTGATGACCGGAAAGATCGATCTGGTGTTCGAGTTCAATGGTCGATTCCACGTGCTCGACTACAAGAGCAATCGACTTGGCGAGCGCTTGTGCGACTACGCACCTGCGGCACTGGAGCGGGCAATGGACGCGAACCACTATCGATTCCAGGCCCTGCTCTACACGGTTGCCGTCGACCGCTATCTGCGCCAGCGCATCGCCAACTATTCGCGCCGCGAATACCTCGGCGAAGCAATCTATCTGTTCGTTCGCGCAACCGGAGTCGAGGCCGACTTCGGCATCTGGGCGCGGCGTTTCGATGACGGATTGATCGCCGCCGTCGATACCGCGCTGAGTCACGCGATCAAGGAGGAAATCGCATGAGCGCCTTTCGCTTTGAACGCGATGCTGCCGGAATGAACGAAGCCTGGCGACCGCTTGATCGCGCCGTTCATCGCTGGGTACGTGCGCATGGCGAAGGGCAGAGTATGGATTTGCTGGCCGCAACCGCTGCGTGGGCGAGTCTCGCTGACGGCCACGGCGACAGCGCGCTGACCTTGACCGACGCCGACAACCGCCACGCCATGCCAGCGCTCACCGACATGCAGTGCCAAGCGCTGCTCAAGCATCCGATGGTTGGAGACGACGACAGCGATCGGCCGTTCGTCATCGACGACACCAACCGTTTCTACCTGCAACGCAACCATCGCAACGAGCGCAGCGTTGCGGCGGCTTTGCGTGTGCGTCGCGAGGCGATCAGTCGATTCGATGCAGCAGTGAGCGACGCCGATATCGACGCGCTGTTCAATGGCGCAATCGGCGTCGAAGTCGAACCGCAGCAACGCGCCGTGCGCAGCGTCGGCGAACACGCCGTGTTCGTATTGACCGGCGGCCCCGGCACCGGCAAGACCACCACCGTGTTGCGCATGCTGTTGATGTTGCAGCATCGCAGCAAAACTCCGCTCAGCGTCCAGGTTGCCGCACCGACCGGAAAGGCTGCGCAGCGCCTGGTGCAGGCCTTGCGCGATGGCAAACGCCAATTGCTCGATCATGCAACGCAGCCCTTGCCCGGGCATTGGCATGACTACCTTGATCGCATTCCCGATGGCGAAGCGGTCACTCTGCATCGCCTGCTCGGTTTCCAGCCATGGCGGAATGGTTTCAGCCGCAACGCGCGTCATCCCATTCCAGCCGACGTGGTCGTTGTCGACGAGGCATCGATGATTGATCTCGCGATGTTGCGTGCGCTGCTCGATGCCGTGCGGCCCGATGCGCTGTTGATCCTGGTCGGCGATGCCGATCAGTTGACCTCGGTCGCGACCGGTTCGGTGTTGATGGACCTGGTCACCGCGATGGAAGCCACGCCGGATGCGCGCGACCTGGTTCGCCTGGTCCACAGCTTCCGCGCCAAGCCCGCGTTGGTATCGATCAACGACGCGGTCCGACATGGCGATCCCGAGGCCTTGAACGCGGCGATGATGAGCGCCGCTGCTGACGCCGTGCGACGTGACGTGCATGACGCCGCGACCCTGGGCAAGCAGCTGCACGCATGGACACTTCGCATCGCCACAGCGCTGGGCAATGCAGCGGAACCTGCCATCGCGGTTGCCGACGCCTTCGCGGCACTCGCGAGTCAGCAATTGTTGTGTGCGCTGCGCGAAGGTCCGTTTGGTGCGCTGGCGGTCAACGAGACGCTGGAACGGCTACTGCGACAGGCGTGGAACGTGCCGGTCGACACCGAGTGGTATCCCGGTCGTGCCGTGATCATTACCCGCAACGACTATGCGGCCATGTTGTTCAATGGCGATGTTGGCATCTGTCTTGCCGGGGCCGACGGCACGCTGCGAGTCTGGTTCGAAGTGGCCAGGTC
>JBATAQ010000228.1:0-3033 GCA_049661925.1 Dokdonella sp. | reverse complement strand
CCTTGGCTACCGCGTGTTCCTGCGTAAGCGCAACGCGCAAGGATGGGACGCGCCGCAGTTGCTGGTGCAGGGCCAGCCGGCCGAAGGTGAAAACATCGCGGTCAGCGCCGACGCCGATCACATTGCGATCGGATTGCCGAAATCAGATACGAACGGTCGCGTTGACGTCTATCTACGAACTGGAAACACGTGGACGTTGCAGCAATCCATACCAGCGGCTCAAGGAGTAGGCCCTGTTACCGGCCCATCGCCCAACTTTGGCTACATCGTCTCGCTGCGGCAATCCTTGCTGACCGTTTCGTCGGGCGACCTGACGTTTACGAGCCAGTTCGATACCTATCGGCTTGAATCTGCAAGCGCTAGCTGGATTCTCGCTGGCTATTCCTCTCAAAGTGCCACCTCTACCAAAGTGATCGCCAGGACCGACGGTCAGCGCGTCGCGTCCTGTTACACCGGTACCTGCGGTTCCCGGCTGCACGACGGAAATGGAAACTTCTCGGGTGAAGGAGGGTTCCCGGCAACTTCTCCTACGCCGACAGCGTTCGAAATCGACGGCGAATGGTTTTTCGTGCGGCAAAGCTCGGGTCTCAATGCCTACCAGCGCAGCGGAACTACATGGACGCTACGCCAGCAATTCAGCGAAACGGGAAGTTTCGCCCTGGCGGGCGGAAAACTCGTCGTCGCGAACTCATCCACCGTGAATTTCTACAGCGTCGATGGCTCGGGCATCTGGCAACCGACAGCGGCGCGCGAAAGCCCCAGCGGCTCCGGCGGAACGGCAATCAACCCGAGTTTCGCGTCGAGCGGCATCCAGAGCTTCATTGGCCAGAACGGCCCCTGGTTGGCATCCGGCACTGTGGAAGGCGTCGCTGATGTCGCAAGTTTCCGATTTGGAGCAGCGGTGAGTCTCGCCGCCAACCGTGTATGGATTGGCGCGCCCCGCCACAACAACGACTTCGCTTCTGGCGCGATCTGGATGGAACCGCTTGATGGTAACTCTGCCGCATTTCCGCGCTTCATTGATGCGCCCTGTTTTTCTGCATCCGGCGTCGGGTTTGGCCAGGTGATAGCAACGGATGGTGCGCGGGTTGCGGTCGTTTCGCTGCCGGATTATGTGGACGCGCCGCTGAAGATTCGCGTTTACTCGGCGTCATCGCTTTCGCCAATTGATGCCGACATAACGGCACCGCCGACGGCGACGCGCGCCAGTGGCGTGGATGTCGCGATCGACGGGAGCACGATGGCCTTGTTCCGACGGTTGAGCGGAGCAGCCGAAGTGCTGGTCTACGTCGATTCTGGCGCGGGCTATGTGTTGAACCAGACCATCGCGTTGACGTTGTCTGCCGTCTCAAGAGTGACGTTGCGCGGTGATCTGCTCACCGTCGGACAAATGCAGTTTCAGCGCGCCGGTGGCTTGACCGGCAATTTTTCGCCGATCGACCCAATCATCAACCCACCTGGCGTTCTACTGAATTTTTCTCGCATGTCCCGGTATGGAGCCCTGCTGGTGATAGCAGCGAACTCTCCCACCGCAGGTGAGCCAGTTGCCCGGACGTTCTCGATCACGTCGGCGGGCTGGACTTATGCTGGCGACATTTCCCGTGGTGGTTTCCCCAACGCATTGTGCTTCCACCCTGCCGCAGCGACACTTCCGATTGGCGGGGCGAGCATGATTGTCTGTGTCACTGGCACGACTCTCAGCATCGCCACACCGAACCCGGTGGGCAACGACTGGACCATCACACGCTCCGCTGCCGTTCCCGGGGTGATCAATGGTCCGTTCAACATCAACGGCGTCTCGGTCGAAGGCGATAACGTTGCCATCGGTGAGCCCGGCCAATCCAGAGTCACCGTCGTCGACCTCACCGAATCGCTCTTCAGCGGCGGGTTCGATCAGTAGGCGGGTTTTAAGTCCGCGGGCTGGCTCACAAGCAGCCCGCGAGCGCGTCGAGAAAGTCTTCTACGAGCTCAAGAAATGCGACAACGTCAAGGTCAAGTTGCTCGCAGTCGACGAGCAGGGCCGCATCCGCCTGTCGATGAAGGCCGTCGAGGAAGGCGAGGAAGTCACCTCGTAAGCCGACACTTCTTCAGCTGCGTCTCCTCGATTTGCTTGGCTCCCCGAGACGGACTCGAACCGTCAGCAGGCTGAGCGATATGGATTCTGTCTTCTGGAACCCGTCACGACTCAACTTGGAGACATTGCAACTTCTTCCCTACAGCCGGAGCTCTGGATGCATCCCTGCGCGCATGGCGAGGGTGACCAGCATGTCGAGGCTGAAATCCTTGGTCTTTCCCTTGGTCAGGCTGGACACTCTCGGCTGGGAGATTCCGAGCCGTTTCGCAGCTTCGATTTGAGTCCATCCCTGGGCTTTGATGTGTTGCTCCATCTTGATCATCACTTCGGCACGGAGTTTCATCACCTCGGCTTCGGCCGGGTCAAATCCAAGGTCAACGAACACATTGCCACTGCTTTCAGTGACGCGGTTGTCGGCGAGGCGAGAGTCAATTTTCTTGGTCATGGTCACTTTCCGATTTGTTTTAGACGTGCGGTTGCCAGCTCGATGTCGGATTTGGCTGTTTTCTGCGTCGTCTTCTTGAACGCGTGCAGCACGTAGATCGCCTCGACGTACTTGGCCACGTAGATGACGCGATAGGCACCACTCTCGTCTCGATTGCGAATTTCGTAGACGCCCGGGCCAATCGTCGCCATCGGCTTGAAGTCAGCGGCTTCACCGCCGTACTGAATCCTCATGAGGTCCAAGCCAAACTCGCTGGTAACGGACTTGGGCATGTCCTTCAGGTCGTCGAGGCTGCTGCCAACGAACTTCAGAAGCTTCATGTCCATGGTTGCGACTATACACATAAATGTATAATCGTCCAGTGGTCAATTTCTGAAGTTGCGCGACTTTCGCGCACGAAAAAGGCGACGCATTGCTGCGTCGCCTTGATTTGTTTGGCTCCCCGAGACGGACTCGAACCGCCGACCCAGTGATTAACAGTCACTTGCTCTACCGACTGAGCTATCGGGGAATT
>JBATAQ010000227.1:0-2519 GCA_049661925.1 Dokdonella sp. | reverse complement strand
TGGTCGTTGACCATGCCGGTTGCCTGCATCAGCGCATAGCAAATCGTCGAACCGACGAATCGGAATCCTTGCTTTTTCATATGTTTGCTCAACGTGTCGGAAATACTGGTAGTTGCCGGCACATCGCTCATGCTTCGCCAGCCGTTCTGGATTGGTGTGCCATCAACGAAAGACCACAGGAACGCGTCGAGGCTGCCGAACTCATCGATGGCCGCCAACGCCGCACGCGCGTTGTCGCGTATCGAGGTGACCTTCAGGCGATTTCGGATGATGCCCGAATCGAGCAGCAGTTCTTCGATCCGCTGGTCGGTGATTCGCGAACACTTTGCCATGTCGAAACCATCGAACACCTCGCGATAGCGCTCGCGTTTGTTCAACACGGTTCGCCATGACAAGCCCGCTTGCGCACCTTCCAGGCAAATGAATTCGAAAAGGCCGCGATCATCGTGCAGCGGCACGCCCCACTCGCTGTCGTGATACATGCGCTCGCCGTCGCTTCCGAGTGCCCAACTGCAAATAGTGGTTTCCGATGCCGCCATGACGTGATTCCGCCCAACGCAAAACGACCATTCTAGGGATGCTCTGATTAACCCCACGCAGGCGGCATGATGTCAGGAAGGTTCGCAGATTGGTGTGTGTGGCGCAGTGCAGGCTGGCCGCCTGGTCAAGTCGCGTGCGCCGATCTGAGGACCTTCCTGATATCACCCCTCGTTTGGATTCAATGGGTTCGGGCCGAACTGACTTCGCGCAGAACCACGTTGCGCCGCTTCGACAGACGGCCAGTCTGTCTTCGTCGACGTGCCTTGATCTGCGCGAAGACAGTTCGGTGACGCCTGTGCGGGGTTGATCAGAGCATCCCTGGTTGCGCCCTCGCCGTATCATGGCGACCTCGAAATCCAGAGTGCGCCATGCCCTTGCTTGCCCGTCATCGCGCCATGGTTGCGCTCGCCATCGTCTCGCTGATCTGGAGCTTCAACTGGATCGTGATGAAGCAGGCCTTGCAGTATTCGGGACCCTTCGGATTCTCTGCGCTGCGCTTCGCGATCGGCGCCGTGATCCTGTTTGGCGTGTTGCTGCTGTCTCGCCAGTCGTTGCGTCCACCGCCGTTGCTGCAGACCTTCCTTATCGGCATCACCCAGACCATGGGCTTCCAGGCGCTGGTGCAGTGGGCGCTGGTCGAAGGGGGTGCTGGCAAGACGGCGTTGCTGGCCTACACGATGCCGTTCTGGGTGGTGCTGATCACCTGGGCGCTGCTGGCAGAAAAGCCGACGCGCCGCCATCAGCTGAGTATCGCCATCGCGGCCGTGGGGCTGATCCTGGTGATCGAACCCTGGCATGGCCTTGGCGGCGAACTGAGCGCTGCACTGGCGATTACAGGAGGACTGGCCTGGGGCATCGGCGTGGTCTTGTCCAAACGTCTTTTTCGCAGCAGCGGCGTCACGGCGCTGTCCTTGACGGCGTGGCAAATGCTGTTTGGCGCGCTGGGCCTGGTCGTGGTCGCGATGCTCGTTCCCGAGCGCAGTTTCGACTGGACTCCGTGGTTCATCGGCGCGGTCGCGTACAACGCCGTGCTGGCGTCGTGCGTGGCATGGTTGTTGTGGTCCTACGTGGTCGAGCGCTTGCCGACCCATGTTGCCGGCATGTCGAGCCTGGTCATTCCCCTGGCCGGCATCGGCTTCGCCTGGCTGCTGCTTGGCGAGCAGCCCAGTGCGGTGGAATCACTCGGCATCATCACCATCGGCATCGCGCTGGCCGTGCTCAATCTTGGTGGTCGAAAGCAGGCCGATCGCTCCTAGCCTGCTTCCGACCGATCCATCACGAACTCGTCAAAAACGGGAACGTCGCCACAGCCCGAACGCCGCGCCTGTCGCCAATAGCGACGCAAGCAAACCGAGCAACCAATTCGACACCGCCGGAACAGGTACGTTGACCGCACCGGTGCCGCCAACAACCAAGGGCACAGGAAACGGATCCGGACAAGTTATCAACGGCTGCGAAGCGCCGAAGATCGGCACGAACGGCATGATTTGAATGGAATAAATCCCGTCCGCTGGGCGCAATATCGAGCCCCTTGCATCGTACGTTTGCTGAACCGGTGGCCCACCAAAGCTTCCTCCGATGAGTAAAATCTCGACCCGATTGCCAACAACGCGCACATCCAAGCTGATCATGTCGATGGTTTCCACCCACCAGGTAAAAATAATGGCAGAGCCATCTGGCGCGAATACCCAGGAAAACTCGTCTGACGTCGTCGGACAAGTCGTGGTGACGGCCGATGCGTTGGCCGCCCAAAGTAGTCCACAAAACAGGACGTGCTTGAGTCTTTTCACCGCAACCGCCTCCCCTTCGTGTCAAACGCCAGACCATATGCCACGCCAGCGTATACCGTTCCGGGGGGGGCAAACCGATCGTCAAACCTGCCAAGGCAGGTGATCCAGATCGGCATTGCCGCCTGACAGGATCAACCCGACGCGCTTGCCCGCGAACAGGTCGCGATGCTTGAAGACCGCCGCCAGTAC
>JBATAQ010000226.1:0-1555 GCA_049661925.1 Dokdonella sp. | reverse complement strand
GTTCTGGCTCGGCGAAATGCGTGGCGCTGCCGGCGCCGACATCGTGGAGCGTTACGCGACGACCGACGACAATCCGAAACTGCGTGCCCACGCCGTGTTCGTGTTGTCGGAAAGTTCGGCAGTGGATGGCTACGCGAAAATCTACCGAATCGCGCAGCGCGATCCCGCCGATCACGTGCGTGAGCAAGCCTTGTTCTGGATCGCGCAGATGAACGACCCGCGCGCTCGCAACGACATCGTCCAGGCAATCCGCAGCGATCCATCGGCACATGTCCGCGAGCAAGGCGTATTCGCTTTATCGCAACTGAAAGGTGAGCAAGCCGCCGCCGCACTGATCGACATTGTTCGCGGCGACTACCCGCGCGAGGTCAAGAAGCAGGCGCTGTTCTGGCTCGGCGAATCCGGATCGTCAGCCGCATTGGCCTTCCTCGACAGCGTACTCGGCAAGGACCGACTGGCTGATCACGACGACTGACCATCGCGCTCTTTTGCGTTCTTGCTGCGGGGTGCCGTGCTGATCAAGGCCGAGATATTTACAGGCCTCTGGGGGAGTGTCGGACGCTCATGCGCGATTGATCTCCATGAATTTGGCACTGGCCCAGTGGTGTGACCGTGGCTGGTAGTCGCCGCGGCCGAAATCTCGGTGACGCGGCGATTCCCGTAGCTGACCTACTCCGCTTGGTGGACGTCAATATTGCGCACATACCACGCACCGTCGGCACGTTCGAGAATGGCCATGCCCTTGACGACTTCGCCACCTTGCACGCCATCGAAATCGAGCCACGCCTTGTCGCCTTCGATGCTGCCACCGGTGACGGTCGCCTTGCTCGGCGTGAAGGCTTGGGCGGCCATCATCTCCATCTTGCCGCCGTCCTTTTTGGCAGCGGCCATGATCGAGGCGCGGTGTTCGGGCGGACTCAATTTGATCAGCGCGTCGAAGTCGCCCTTGGCAATCGCCGCGATCTGCGCGGTCAGGACCTTGCCCGGCTCACCGCCATCGGCTGGCAATGGCTTACCGGGTCGCGGAAGTTCGCCAGTGACGACGGGAACATCGAAGCGGATGTCGGCATTGTCGTAGGCGAAGCTGCCCGCCACGGTTTTGTCATTGTTCTTGCTCAGTTTCAGCCCTTCCGTCATCTCGCTGGAGAACTGCGCCGAGCTACCGCCGGGGACTGAAATATTGATGCCATCGACCGCTCCTTTGGCATCAAGGCGAAGTTCGTAGGTCTGCGCGTTGAGCGGGTTCATCTGCTGGCTCATTACGTCGGAAGAGTCCATCTTGCGGTCGCTGGCAATCGCGATGCGATCAAAAGGCTTGTCGCTGACGACGACGTGCGTCCCCATGCTGTCGCGCCAGGCGATGGCATCGACAACTTTCCAGTCGCCGACATTTCCGCTGGCAGGGGCGGCGGCATACGCACAGGGTGCGGCGAAGATGAGGCCGATCAAGGCGATTGGCAGAAGTGTGTTCGTGTTCATGGCTTTCCTCCCGAGGCAAGCGTGACGGAGTTGTCACACAGGGAGATACACGCGGGATGGTGGCGAAAAGGGACAC
>JBATAQ010000225.1:0-3471 GCA_049661925.1 Dokdonella sp. | reverse complement strand
ATGGAAGAAGGCATCACCCTGGATCCGAACGCGCTGGGCTTGAGTACGTTGTCGGTAGTCGGCGGCCGTGCCGACCTCAAGATGCTGTCGGTGGCCGGCGTCGCGCCGTCGGTAGCAACCGTGCAGTCAGGCAGCTATCCGCTCTACGCGACGCTCTACCTGGTTACCCGCGCAAGTGATCCCAAGCAAGCGATGATTGATGGTTTCCTCGCGTTCATGGCGACGCCCGAAGCGAGCCAGTCGTTGCGCGACCACCGCCTTGTACCGATCGGCGAGGTCAGCAACTCGGTCGAGCGCAACCAGACGCGTGTCGCTTTCATCGAATCCGAACTGGCACGCGAGCCAGTACCGGTACCAGGCGCATCGCCGGGCGTGGACGTGACGCCGGTATCCGCACCAAACGCGACCGCTGCCGCCAGGATTGCGGTTGCGCCTGCGGCCGAATCGACCGTGGCCGCACAACAGCGTGCTGCCCGGGAACAGGCGGCCCGCGCAGCCGATGCCGAGCAGACCGCAAAGAATCAGGCAGCCACAGACAAGGCCAAGGCTGAACGTGCAACGCCGATCGGCAAGAAGTGACGGCATGCGCATCGGTGCCATCAGCCTGGATCTTGACGACACGCTTTGGCCGATCATGCCGGTCATGCTGCGCGTGGAACGTTGCGTCGACGATTGGTTGCGCGTGGAATGTCCGCAGGTTGCCGAGCGTTGGCCTATCGAGGCGTTGCGCGACCTTCGCGACGAGGTCGCCGCGGCAAACCCGCACCTTTCACACGACTACACCGAGCAACGCAAACTGACCCTGCGCCACGTATTCACGCCGTTTGGGTTCGGTGACGACTGGGTTGATCGCGCCTATGGCATCTACGAGCGAGAACGCAACCGGGTTGAATGCTATGCCGATGCCGAGGCGGCGCTGGAAGCCTTGGCCGAGCGCCTGCCGTTGGTCGCGATCAGCAACGGTAATGCCGACCTCAGCCAGATGGCGCTGGGCAGGCATTTCAGTTTTCAGATCGCCGCGCGCGAGTTCGGCAAAGCCAAGCCTGATCCGTCAATCTTCCAGCATGCTTGCGACCGGCTCGGCCTGCCAGCTGCGCAGGTGCTGCATGTAGGTGACGATCCGCATCTGGATATCGCCGGCGCGCGAGAAGCCGGCCTGCGCACAGCCTGGATCAATCGAACCGGACTGGTCCGCGACGATGTTGGCGCGGATGTCGAAATCATCGACCTGCATGCCTTGGTGGAATGGCTGGACCAGTTGCCGAACGCCTGAGTACCGTCTGCAACCTGATCGTGCGCCGACGCCGGATACGCGATCCCTGCCAACCCGTATAATCGGAGGCCCTTGTCCCGATGGAAGCAACCATGTTTTTTCGATTGAGCCTGATCGCTGTTGTCGCCCTGCTGGGCGCCTGTTCCGATACGTCGCACGACGCGACACCAACCGCCGCCGTGTCACCTGCCGCGACAAATACCGTCGCGACGCCAAATGCCAACGTAGTGTTCACGGCGACACCAGCGAGCGTGCGTCGGTGCGACGTCAGCGGTGGCAAAACCTCCGTAACGCTGAACTGGGACGTACGTGCGGCATCGATCAGCTTCGTCACCATCATGGTTGGCGACCGCGTCTTTTCCCAGGGCGACTCCAACGGCACGTCAACCACTGGCAATTGGGTTCAAGAAAACACCGTGTTTACCCTGCTCAACGCCGCAACCAAAAAGCCACTGGCGACCTTGCAGGTTCCTTTCGTCGACTGCTGAAAACGACTGATGGGCGCTGATATCGGGCAACCCATGCACTCGGCGCTGACCACTCAGTCGGACGGTGCCAGGCCTCTCATCGCGGTCGATGCCGAACGCTTCGCGGCCCTGGTTGCGACGCTCGGCGATGCGATTGCCGCCTGGTGTGCGAGCAACGACTTCTCTGGTGAAGCCGGCCGCATGCTGGCCCTGCCCGGTGCAGCCGGAGCACCCAGCATGATGCTGGTTGGTTGCAGCCAGCGCGATGGCATCCACGCGCTGGCCTCGCTGCCGTCGCGACTGCCACCCGGTCGATATGCGCTGGATGCGCGCAGCATCGAGCTGGATCCGAGCAGTGCCGCACTCGGCTGGGCGCTGGGTGCCTACCGCTTTACGCGTTACAAACAGGCCAAGCGCGCGCCGGCGCAACTGGTCGTCAGCACTGAAATCGAGTCGCAACTTTCTGCATTGCTCGATGCAACCGCGCAGGTGCGCGATCTGATCAACACGCCAACCGAAGACATGGGCCCGGTCGAGTTGGCTGATGCCGTTCGGCAGCTTGCGCAGAAGCACGGCGGCGACTATCGCGAATGGGTTGGCGACGACTTGCTGGCCGATAATTTCCCGACCATTCACGCGGTCGGTCGCGCCAGTCATCGCGCGCCGCGTCTGGCGATGTTGAGCCACGGCAGCGCTGACGCGCCGCATCTGGTGATCGTCGGCAAGGGCGTCTGCTTTGACACCGGCGGCCTCGACATCAAGGGCGCCGACGGCATGCGCTGGATGAAGAAAGACATGGGCGGCGCAGCCCACGCCATCGGCCTTGCCAGTCTGGTCCTCGCCGAAAAATTGCCAGTGCGGTTGACCCTGTTGATACCCGCCGTCGAGAACGCGATTTCCGGCAATGCGCTACGCCCCGGCGATGTCGTCACCACACGCGCCGGCATCAGCGTCGAGATCGACAACACCGATGCCGAAGGTCGCCTCGTACTCTGCGATGCGCTCGCCTACGCCAGCGAATTGAAGCCCGATTTGATTCTCGATTTTGCGACCCTTACCGGTGCCGCGCGCATCGCGCTGGGGCCGGACCTGCCCGCGCTATTCGCCAATCGCGACGATGTTGCCGATTCATTGCTCGACGCCGCTGCCGCGAAGCAAGACCCTCTCTGGCGCATGCCTTTGTGGCGTCCCTACCTGACCATGCTCGAGTCGCACATCGCCGACCTCGCCAACTCCGGCCCTTCACGCCATGCCGGCGCCGTGGTCGCCGCGCTCTATCTCGAGCGCTTTGTCGCCGAATCAATTCCGTGGGTGCATTTGGACGTCTATTCCTGGAACGACTCCGACAAACCCGGCCGCCCGCGCGGTGGCGAGGCGCAGGGTCTGCGCGCCTACATCGAGTTCCTCAAGCGTCGATATCGCTGAGGCGCGCTCCTTTCTTCTCCCTTCTCCCACCGGGAGAAGGGTCGGGATGAGGGTCCGGCGCTTATGCAACCTCTCATTCTGGCGAAGTTTTCATCTCCGCTTTGTTTGGCCGTCTAGACGGCCATGGTGCGGCTTACACCTGACTGGTCAAGCGTTTCTTCCGGCTGCCGCCCGCCGAACCACCCCCGGATCAAGTCCGAGGGCAGGCTCTTTCTGCTCGCAAAGAAATGTAGCCGAAAGATGCGCCCTGGTCGGGTCGGTCTTGCGGAAGAGCCGCACGACCGCGCGATGCGACGACGGGGTTCG
>JBATAQ010000224.1:0-3199 GCA_049661925.1 Dokdonella sp. | reverse complement strand
TCGCTTCAATCCACGCCAGCAGGTCGGGCAGGAACAGCGCGTGCTGTCGGTCGTAGTTGGCGGCATCGCCCTCGGCATGCAGCCAGCCGTTTGAGGTCAGGTGCTCGCAGATTTCCCTCTCGAAGTGATGTTCTTGGTGCAAGTTCATGACGTCGGTTCCATCACGGTCGCGGCAGCAAAATCAGAGCTCGGCATTCAATGCCTCGACATAGTGGCGATAGCTGAAAACGCGGTTGCGTTGGCGCTGGGTGAGTTCGGAAACAATCCCCATCTCCATCAACTGGACCAGCATTCGGTTCACCGTCGCCAAGGCGAGGCCGGTCGCCTTCGCAACGGCCGCAGCGGTGGTCACCGGTTGGCGTTGCAGCGCCTGATGTACGGCCAGCGCAGAATCCTTGCTGCGACCGATGGCGTCAATGCGGCACTGATCCTCTTCTACCAATGCAAGCAGGCGTTGTGCCGTAGCGACCGCCTGCGTTGCGCTTTGCTCCACGCCTTCCGCAAAGTAGTCGAGCCAGCGCTCCCAGTCGCCTTGTAAACGCACACCATTGAGCAGTTCGTAGTACAGCGTGCGGTGCTTCTTGAAGAACAGGCTGGGATACAACAACGGCTCGCGTAGCAAACCATCGTTCACCAGTTGCAACACGATCAACAGGCGACCGATGCGGCCGTTGCCGTCCAGGAACGGATGAATGGTTTCGAATTGCACATGCGCCAGCGCCGCCTTCAACAGCGGCGGCGTCGACTCGGGCAGGTCGTTGAGGAACCGCTCGAAGTCGCGCAGGCAATCGGGCAGCGCATCCGCCGCTGGCGGGACGAATACCGCATTGCCCGGTCGCGTTCCGCCTATCCACACCTGGCTGGTACGGAATTCACCGGGCGACTTCGCTCGGCCTTGTGGGTGATCGAGCAACACCGCGTGCATCTCGCCCAGCAAGCGCAAACACAGCGGAAAGCCGGCGCGCAAGCGCTGTAGTCCATGCTCCAGAGCGGCGACGTAGCGGCTGACCTCATGCGCATCGTTCACTGGTACGCCCGGCTGCTCGTCGATTTCGAACAGCAGCAGGTCCGCCAGCGAAGACTGCGTGCCTTCAATCTGGCTCGACAGCACCGCTTCTTTCCGGACAAAGCTGTAAAGCACCAATGCCGCATTCGGCAGCAGCGACGACACGGCATCGAGCCGGCCCAGCGCCAACAGCGCATCGTCGAAACGGCGTCGCAAGGCCGGGCTCCATTCCAGTGGCGGGCTCGGCGGCAGCGACGCCGGTACAAACGCCCGAAACGGCTCACCCGCCGTCGACACGATTTGGTACTGGCCCGGTGCGGGGCGCTTCATTGCGTGACGCTCCTTGTTGGCTCAAGTGAAATTAGCGACAGTCGTTAATTTCACTTAGGCTTTTAACTGAAATTAACGGACGAAGCAATGCTCAGCTGGCAAGAGCAGGATTCTGGCAGCGGGGGCGGGATTTGAACCTGCGACTTCGACGTTTCCCGGATACCGCCAACGAATGCAGCAGCGCGCCTCGAACAAGCTCAATTTTCTGCGTAGCTGCGATCCAGGTACGACTTGGCGCGCTCGAAATCGGCTGTTGTTCGCAGGCACAGTTCGAGGTCGCCCGTGCCCCACTTGCCAAGATTGCCCACGTCGCGGCTGAAGCCTTCTTCCAAATGGACCAGACGCGGATCAAGTTTCAGAAGGACCAGCAATTTGTCCTTGAAGGGAACCACGCAGGCGAAGTTTTTCAGGCGGCGAAATGCGATGTAGTACTTGAGGTGTTTTTGCTGGACATCATCGCCCAGCGCGAGCAGGTACCCGGAGATGGAGTCGAACAGCGCACTGATTGCCGGTTGCGCCTGTTCCAACTGGTCGTCGGCGGTCTTGTAGCTTGCCGCCGACTTCGGTTTCGAGGACGCAGCGTCTTCTGTACCGCTTTCCTTGCCCGACGTTGCATCCGGCACGCTGACCGAATTGACCAGCTCCAGCAACAGCAAGTCGTGGTCGAACAACTTGTAGCGCAGCAGTTCGATGTTGCGCGCAATCTGCTGCACGGCATGCTGGTCGTAGCGGGTGAAATCAGCGGCGATGCAGAGCAGGCGCGTGCCAGACCAATCGACCTGATCGGCAGCAGCCTTGCCCAGCTTGTCCATCACCAGCCACAGGAATTCGGCGCGGTGATCCATCAGCCAGTCCAGATAGAACAACCCTTAGTTGATCACGTTTTCGTTGGTGTGGCACTTGTACTCGATGATCACCGGACAGCCGTTCTCGTCCAGCCCCAGCGAGTCGATGCGGCCCTTGTGAGTCTTGCCGGTTGCGTATTCGCTGGCCAGGAAGCGAACGCCAAGGAACACCTCCATTTGCCGCTCGATCAGCGCCTGCAGGTTTTTCTCGATATTGGCGGCACGGCCGGACACTTCCACAGCGGTGTGATCCGCTCCAAGCCGAAACAACTGGATGTCACTCATGTGCTTTCCCCCTGATTTCCTGACTGCATGGATCGCCGTCCGCCATCAATGCACCGGGTCGTGGTCGCCTACGTTGATCGGCACGATCTGCCCATCCCGCATCAGCAGCTCCAGGGTGATGCGATAGGAAAGGTTGATGGATACCGAGTGCAGGCCATCCAGTTTGCCGGCCAAGGCATGCAGGCGCAGGGACGGATGATGCGGATTGGCCTGCAAAAGCAGCAAGGTCTTGCGATACGGCTCGTGCAGTTGCGGATGACGCTTCAGGAAGCGCGCGGCGCGGCGGTTGTACTGGTCGGTAAAGACCAGTGTCCAGATCACGGTAGTGTCGCCAGCCGCTGCATGTGCGCGTCGACCGATTCCTGCACAAAGCGACCGGCAGCGATATCCGCCTGGCTCTCGGCCAGCGCGGCGGCCAGCTCGCATTCGCGCAAGTAGTGGTACTGCTCGATATCCATCACCACGAAGCGGTCCGTGCCGCGCACCGAGACCACCGCCTCGGTCGCACCCACCAGCGCATCGGCAATCGCCGAGACGCCCTGGGTCTTCAAGGCATTGGCGCTGATCGAGCTCATAAGACACATTCTCCGAGGGACATTCGTGCGGTCGATCATATCATCGATCATACGATTGATGATGCGATCAATGATCGAATCGGCTTGCGGCGCCCTTATGCCATCTGCCTCACGTCGATCTTGCCAGTGACGGCGGCGGCGATCAGGGCGCTTCGGCG
>JBATAQ010000223.1:0-5072 GCA_049661925.1 Dokdonella sp. | reverse complement strand
TGCAGCCGCCCAGCCAGCATCCGCGCGGGCTCGATGACGCCACATTCGATGCGATGTTCAGCACCGACAAGCCAGTGATCTTCGCCTATCACGGCTACCCGACCCTGATCCATCGACTCATCTATCGGCGCACCAACTACAACAACTTCCACGTCCACGGTTATCAGGAAGAAGGGACGACCACAACGCCGTTCGACATGGTCGTGCGCAACGGCCTGGACCGCTATCACCTGGTTCTCAATGCCGTCGACCGCGTGCCTGGACTGGAACACGATGCCGCACGGGTGCGCAACGCGATGACCGAAAAGCTGGCGGCGCATCGACGATACATCGTCGAGTACGGTGAGGACCCATCCGAAATCCGCGACTGGCAATGGCCGGCAAGCAGAAAGCCGTGACAGAAAAAAGAGGAGAGTCACGGCAACCACACCAAAGGGCTTACTCCCTGCATCGGCCTGCACCGAACTGCGAAACGGGTGGACAGGTTTTCCCACTTCCCTTCTTCATCCAGCGCCAAGCCCTTGTCAAAATCGTCTGTAGCGCCATCTGTTAAGAGAGCCGACAGGACGCCATGAAATCCGACCGAAAAATGACGAACAGGAGCTGATTCATGAAACGTCAAATCCTTGCCATGACCATACTGTTCGGCATCCTTGCCAGTGGCGCCGCGTGGGCGGACAACGATTGTGTTGCTCCAGCAGACCAATGGCAGCCGCGTGAGGCGTTGCGGCAACAAGTTGAGCGACTGGGTTGGACGGTCCACCGCATCAAAGTGGATGAGGGCTGTTACGAGGTCAGGGGCACGGATCGCCTCGGAAACAAGATCAAGGCGAAATACGCGCCGGACTCATTGCGTATCCGTAAATTGGAAATCGATTTTGGACAAGACGGCGACGCGTCCGGGTATCTTGATCATGGCCGTAACGCGAAATAACCCCATGCTGGGTGACGCCTGGACCATTTACACGCAGCCGGCCCGAGACTGAGCTTGATGGCTTCCAGTTTCGTCCTAAGTCTGTCTTAAGTTCACCGAGTCAACATGAAAGCATCACGATCAAACTGGAGCTCCATCATGAAGAAGCTTGCCGCCTCACTCTCTCTCGCTGTCGTGCTTGCGCTACCCGGCGTGGGGCAGGCACGCCCAGTAACCTTGACCACCCAGCTGCAAAGTTATGGCGGCAATGGCGCGTACCTGGCGTTTTATGTAACCGACGCCACGGGCCAGTATAAAAAGACGCTCTGGGTTTCAGGCACGAAGGCCAAGTACTACAAGAATTTACGGGACTGGGCGCGCGGCAGCGGCTTGAAGGCCAGCGAGTTCGATGGCGTGAGCGGAGCCAGCGTTGGCAGTGGGCGCACTTTGAAGGTGACCGTTGAGCTGGCGGATGCGCTGATCGATGCGGGCTATGAAATCCGTGTAGACAGTGCGGTCGAAGACCAGCGCGACAACCCTGCCGACGTGCGCACGCCGCTGACCACCAAGGACGCAGGCACACCCGTCGCCGGGCGCGGCTACATCAAGTCCTTTACCTACGACCTGTGAATGCGTACCGGCCAGGAGCCTGTCGGTCTTATGGGATCGAAAGCGATTTGCAGCCGATTTTTCATAAGTCCGACAGGCTCCTAGAAGACATCCCAACGCGATGATGCGTCAACTGCATTCACTGGTTGGCTTGGTTGCGGCCGTGCTGGTCGTGGTGCTGGCGATCAGCGGTGCCATCCTGTCGCTTGACCCGACGCTGGATCGACTCGATGCCACGGTACCCGCCCAAGGCCAGATCAGCGTGGCCACGCTGGCCGGCCGCGTCGCGCAGCACTATCCCGGGGCGGAGCAGATCCAGCGCACACCCTCGGGGACGATCCTCGTCTACTACGACCGGGGCGGCCAAGTTGGCATCGATCGTGTTGACCCGCTGACCGGGCAGGGCATCGCCCCCTATGCGCCATCGGCGTTCTCGCGCTGGATGAAAAACCTCCATCGATCTTTTCTGCTGGATACCCCGGGCCGAGTGGTGGCGGGCATTCTGGCCCTGATCATGCTGGTGCTGGTGATCTCCGGAGTCGTATTGCTGGTGAAGAGAGTGGGCGGCTGGCGACATCTTGCCGGCCCGTTGCGTGGCACGCTGGTCCAGCGATGGCACGCACAAGTGGGGCGGATCGTGGTGTTCGGGCTGCTGCTCTCCGCGCTGACGGGCATCTACATGTCGGCGGCCACCTTCGAATTCATATCCGATGGCGCGCAGAACGAACCGGACTTCCCGTCAACCGTGGCCACGGGTCCGCCCGCGCCGGTCGCAACGCTAGCGGCCTTGCAGGCGGTCGATCTGAACGACTTCCGCGAACTGGTCTACCCCTATCCGAACGACCCTTCCGCCGTTTATTCGCTGTCGACCGCCCAGGGCGATGGCTACGTCGATCAGGTGAATGGCGCGCTTTTATCCTACCTTCCGCATGGCGGCGTCCGCCGCGCCTACGAGCTGATCTATGAATTGCACACAGGCGAAGGCCTGTGGTGGCTCGGTTTGATCCTCGGATTATGTGCGCTCAGCGTGCCCTTGATGAGCGTTACCGGGACGTTGACATGGTGGCAGCGGCGGCAGTCGATGCCTCGACTGGTTGAAAACAGCGGGGCACAATCGGCCGATACGATCATTCTGGTGGGGAGCGAAAACAACAGCACCTGGGGTTTTGCCGCCACTCTGCATGAGGCGCTGACGCAGGCCGGCCTGCGTGTGCATACGGCGGCGATGAACCAAGTGGCAAGCGAGTATCGCCAGGCGCAGCGCCTGTTTATTCTCACCGCAACCTATGGTGACGGTGACGCGCCGAGCTCAGCGCAGCGGTTCCTGACGCGCTTGCCCAAGCTCAAGGCGAACCCGAACACAGGTTTTGCCGTGTTGGGTTTTGGCGACCGGCAGTTCCCCCAGTTTTGCAAGTTTGCCAAGGACGCGGACGCGGCTCTGTTCGCACAAGGTTGGCGCCGAGCCATGGAGCTGGAAACCATTGACCGACAGTCAGCGCAGGCGTTCACCCTCTGGGGCCATGCGGTTGGCCGGCTGATCGGCCGGGAACTGAGCTTGCTGCATACTCCCGTGCGCCCGCGAACGCGCGCCTTCGAGCTGATCGAGCGCGTCGATTACGGCCAGCAGGTGCAAGCACCGACCAGTATTTTGCGTTTTGCCGCGGTAGCCCAGGAGGGATTCGCGGGCCGACTGATGCGTCTGCTCGGTGGCAATGGATTGCCGCGTTTTGAAGTCGGCGATCTTGTCGGAATCGTGCCGCCCGAAAGCGCCATACCGCGGTTCTATTCGCTGGCCAGCAAGTCAGGCGACGGTTTTCTGGAAATCTGCGTCCGCAAGCTGCCCGAAGGCATGTGCTCAGAGTTTCTGCACGGCTTGAAACTGGGCGAGCGCATTGATGCATTCATCCAGTTGCATCCTGACTTTCGCCCTGCCTCGGGCAAGGCCGCTGTCATCCTCATCGGTTCCGGTACCGGGATCGGGCCATTGGCCGGCTTCATCCGCAACAACACCGGCAAGCACCCGATGTATCTGTATTGGGGTGGGCGCGATCCGGCCTCGGATTTTCTCTATGAACCGGAACTCAGCACGTATCTGGCCGATGGCCGACTCACTGGATTGCATGCGGCATTTTCGCGGGTCAAGGACGGTGCCTACGTGCAGGACAAGGTTCTCGGCGACGCCGCACAATTGCGCGAGTTGATTGAGAGCGGCGCGCAGGTGCTGGTCTGCGGTAGCCGCGGCATGGCAAAAGGCATCGCACAGGCGCTGGATGAGATTCTGGCTCCGTTGAAGCTCGACGTGCAGAAGCTGAGAGCACAAGGACGTTACCGTGAAGATGTTTTCTGAAATACCAGAACATTCCCTCCCTTCCTTGCACCGCCATGCGCTCAGCGGCGAAACCATGGGCACCCGCTACAGCGCGGTTTTTTTTGCCGCGGCCAAAGTCGATGAGTCCGCCATTGCTACTGCGTTGTTTGCAGCGGCAGACAAGGTGGACCGGCAGATGTCCACCTGGAAACCGGATTCAGACCTGAGCCGCCTCAACGCGGCGCCCGCGCAACATTGGATCGCAATCCCTGAAGAACTGGTGGCGGTGCTGGACACCGCCTTGCGCATCGGTGTGCAGTCCCACGGCGCGTTTGATATCGGCGTCGGCGATCTGGTCAATGCCTGGGGATTTGGTCCCGCCGGACCAACGCCTGATGAAAGACAGACTGGCGCGCTGAAGTCGCAGCTGCATTGCCCCGCCTCCGACGTATTGGAGATCGATCACGGGCAAAAGCGGGTCCGCAAGCGATCATCGATTGCGCTGGATCTTTCGGGTATTGCCAAAGGCTATGGTGTGGATGCGCTGGCCGGCTGTCTGGACAGTTTTGGCGTCGCCCACTACCTGGTTGGCATTGACGGTGAAATGCGTGCAAAGGGCCACAAGCCCGATGGGCAAGCGTGGGCCGTCGCCATCGAAAAGCCGGTGCCGGGCGTGCGCGAAGTCATGGGCGTGATGGAACTGACTGATGCCGCCATTGCCACCTCGGGCAACTATCGACATTGGGTCGATGTGGGAGGCAGCCACCATGGTCACACCATGAATCCCTCGGGCCGTCAGCCTGTGTGCAACCGGCTTGCTGCGGTCACAGTAGTGATGGCAAGTTGCATGCTGGCCGATGCCTGGGCCACCGCGCTGCTGGTACTCGGCGAAACCGCGGGCATGGAGCTCGCGCAGAAGCGCGGCATGGATGCCTTGTTCGTGTTGCGTGATGGCGACGACTTTCAGCAGATATCCATCGTTGACGGACAGCGCCAGTTGTAGGCAAGTACAAACTCTATTGAAGCCGGGTCATTTGGCGAGGTAGTGATGATTCTCACCAGCGACTCTGTACAAACTCAGGGCATGGCGATGGTGCTTGCCATCACGATGGCCCGGCAGGGTGCAAAGGTGAACGTTTTGCTATGTGATACGGCAGCCACGCTGAAACCGAAAGATCTGACGCCAGGTCAGAAGCTCCGTGGGTTAGTGAAGCAGGGGGGCGTCGCCACGGTCTGCGCGCT
>JBATAQ010000222.1:0-16448 GCA_049661925.1 Dokdonella sp. | reverse complement strand
TTTGCGCTTGCGATCCGGCGACCCTTGCTGCTTCGTCCGCGCAAGCCCGAGCGCAGACCGCGTTCGAGTGATCGCTCTAAACCCTCGGCCGCCTCGCGGCATCCATACGGGACCACTCACTGGAGATTCCGATGTCCCTGCCCATCCAACGCGTCGTGCTGGCGCTGTCGCTCCTCATCGCCGCGCCGGCCTTTGCGGCCGTCAGCTTCAGCACCGACAACTGCGACATCCACAGCGACTACTCGCTGAAAATCGAACCGAACCAGTTGGTCCTGACCCAGAAGGACAGCACGCCAGCGAAGCTGCTGATCTCGAACGGAACCCTGATCGCCGACGGCGTTGCATTGAACCTGTCGAGCGCAGATCGCGAACGCGTACTCGGCATCGAGCGCGGCGTGCGCGACCTGGAACCCGACATCAAGGCCATCGCTCGCGAAGCCGTCTCGATTGCACTGGAAGCCGTCACGGAAGTCAGCGCCAGCTTTGCCGACAGTCCGGAAGACGCACGAGAATCCGCGATCAGGATTCAGCGCAGCGCGGCCGAGCTGGATGCACACATCGCCGGAACCGACACCATCAGCGAAGTCGAGGTGGAAGCCTTTGTTGGCAGGACGGTGTCGGTGCTGATCGGCGACCTGGTCGGCAACATCACCGCGCAAGCGCTAAAGATCGCCTTCAGCGGCGACGATAAAGCGGCAGCCGAACTGGAAGCGCGTGCCGACGGCATCGACAAGAAGGTTGAGAAGATCGCCGAAAAGCGCAGTGCCGCTCTGGAGCAACGTGCCGAAGCGATGTGCCCCAAGTTTCGCAACCTGCAACGACTGGAGCGCGAACTGGAGGTACGCCTGCCGAACGGCGAGCCGCTGCGGCTGAGCAGCGAGAAGAAAAGCTGAGCGTCAGACCTAGGGATGCTCTGAACGAGTAGGCACAGATGTCATGACGTCAGAAAGGTTCTCCGGGTGGGGCGCGCGGCGCAGTGCAGGCTGGCCGCCTGGATAATCCGCGGGTGCCGGCCGGAGGGCCTTTCTGGCATCACCCCGTCATTTCAATCAATTAGTTGGGGCCGCAACGTCTGCGCGCAGCTCCGCGTTGCGACGGCTCAGCAGACGGGCAGTCTGCCGTCGCCGCCGCGTCTTGCTCTGCGCGCAGACGTTGGGGTGCCATCTGTGCCTACTCGTTCAGAGCATCCCTTGGCGACAGCCGCGCTAAGATGGCCGCTGTCATCGGTACTGGAGTCAACGATGTTGACCGTCGCTTTCCCCGGCGCACCGCGCCTGATCGCCGCGCTGGATGCAGCGGTCAATTGCGATTGCACCAACGCCATCACCCAGCAGCTGTGTACGGCGTTATGCAAGTTGATTCGCGACCCGGAAATCCACTTGCCCGAGTGCGTGTTGGTAGCAGAACCCGACCGCTACGCACGGCGCGAGTTGTACCGCAGCGAAGAGTACGGCTACTGCGTGATCGCGATGACCTGGGGGCCAGGCCAGGGCACTGCGATCCACGATCACGACGGCATGTGGTGCGTGGAAGGCGTCTGGCACGGCGAGATCGAAGTAGTTCCCTACGAACTGATTGAACAAGCGGATGATCGGTTTCGCTTCGAATCGCGTGGGTTGACACAGGCCGGTCCCGGATCGGCCGGCAGCCTGGTACCGCCACACGAGTACCACACCATCCGCAATCCCAGCGAGACTGACGTCACCGTCACCCTGCACATCTATCGCGGGCCGATGACGGCGTGCTCGGTATTCCGTGCTGCCGACGATGGCTGGTACGAACGGGACGAGCGCCAGTTGTCGCTGGACCGGACCTACTGACACCCCGACACGGCGTTGACGTCGTTTCGCCCGCACTCGCAAACAAAAAGCGCCGGCTCGACACTCGAACCGGCGCATGGATGGAAGTGGATACGCGGTATTACATGAAGATCGCGATCAGGATGATGATCGGGATCGGAATGCCAATGAACCACAGCAACAGTGATTTCATGATCGTTACTCCTTTAGTGGATTGACGCAAGACAAGTTAGCGTCAGCGGACGGCAGGGTAGGCGGCATCGCGACGGCGACCGCCGAAGATGGCCATGAAGCTGGCAGCAAATGCTCCGCACAGCAGAGTGACGAACAACCAGAGCGCCAACCAGGCAGCGGCCTTGCGTGCAGCATCGGCGGCTTCCTTGGCCTTGGTCTTCGCGGTGTCGATGCCCTGCTTCAGATTGGTATAGCCAGCGTCGACGCGCTGCTCCGCTTCCGCCTCGCTGACGCCCGTCTGGCGCGCGACCATCTGTGCCAGATAGCTGCGATCGGCGTCATCGAGCGAACCGGTACGAATCGCATTGGCAAAGATCGCAGTGACTTCACCACGTGCTGTCGAATCCGAATCTCGCGGACGTGAAGAGTTCGTCAGGCGCTGCGTGACAGGCTCGTTCGCCGTCGGCGAATCGGGCGCGACGCCATTTGCCGAGTCGACCGGATTGTTCGCAGGAGCCGTCGTTGCCGCACCTGCACCGGCGTTGTCACGCAGCAAGGTGTCGACGAAGTAGCCGCTATCGACATCGACGTTGTCGGCGATGGCATTGGCGCTCGCGCCGACCACATTGCCGGCACCACTCAACGCGGAGCCGGCAAGCTGGGCACCACCACCAAGCACATTGCCGATTGCGGTTGCCAGGAAAATCGCGACAACCAGACTGGCAACGGCCCAGCTCAGGAACCCGTGCGCGGTATCGCGGAAGTACACCTCGTCATCGATCAGATAGGTCCACTTCACACGAAGGCGACCAGCGAGATAGCCACCCATGCCCGCTGCCGCGATCTGGGTAAACGCCAGCCACAGGATGGTGGCAATGCCGATGGTGCCGGCATCCGCTCCACTACCGCTCCATGGCGATACTGAAGAGAGGCCCAGTCCGAAGCCCAGGATTATCAGGACATAGGAAAGCGCGGCGGCAGCGGCGGCCCCGGCAAGAATGGCGGCCCAGCTGACGCCAGATCGACCAGTTTCATTGGCGACCGCAATCGGGTCCGCAGCATTAACGGCAGTTTGCATAAGTGTTCCCCTTCTGGAGTGCGGTTTGAAGAATGGATGCGAGTGGAGGTCGTCCACGGCGAAGTCGGTACAGGAACCAGAACACTCGTCAACCGCCAACAATTTGGACCCAACCGCAATTAAGCCGCCATGAACGAGCCCACGCGTCAGCTCGCCTTGCGAGTCTTGCTGGCCGTCGATTTCGATTTCTTCTTCGCAGCCTGCTTCTTCGCGCCGGCCTTGCTACTTGGAGTGTTCGCAGACGACTTCGTTGCGCGCTTGGCAGGCGATTTCTTGGCCGGGGTTCGCTTGTTGCTGTCCAGGCTCTTCTTCAACAAAGACATGAAATCCACGACATTCGTCGTCGCATCTGCAGGCAGCTTTTCGTCTTCCTGCGGTAACGACTTCACCACGCCCTTGCTCTTCATCTTGCTCTTGATGACCTTGGTCAGCCGCTCGCGGTATTCGTCCTTGTAGTCGGCAGGTTTCCAGTCGCTGGCCATCGACTCGATCAGCTTCGTGGCCATGTCAAATTCCGCATCGCTGATCCGGTACGACTTCGTGCTTCCGGCGGGGAACTTGTACTCGTCGGCGTCGACAAGCTCCTGCGGATAACGCAGCAGGTTCATCAACAGCGCGTCGCCTTGCGGCATCACCGCGCACAGGTATTCGCGAGTGCGGATGACGACATGGCCGATGCCGATGCGTTTGGTCTTGCGCAAGGTCTCGCGCAACAGCACGTAGCCTTTTTCGGCTTTCTTGCCCGGCACCAGGAAGTAGGGTTTTTCGAAGAACGGCGGCGCAATTTCGTCGACATGCACGAACGCGTCGATGTCGATCGACTCGTGTGATTCGGGCGCGGCCTCCTTCAGAGTCTCCTTGTCGATGACGACGTAGCTGCCCTTGTCGTACTCGAACGCTTTGACGATGTCCTTCCAAGGTACTTCCTCGCCAGTTTCGGCGTTGACGCGCTCGTAGCGGATAGGTTGCTTGTTGCGCGAATCGAGCATCTTGAAATGCAGGTCGGTGCGGCGTTCGCCCGACATCAACGAGATCGGCACGTTGAGCAACCCAAATGACAGCGTTCCAGTCCAGATCGGTCGAGCCATGGTTGTTTCCTCGGGCGGGCCGTCGAGGGTAAGCGCTCACCCACATGCAGTGATGCATCGCAGCGGACGCGCGTTGTGGAAAGTTCAGTCACGCGCCGCACACTCGGTGTTGATGTGGGGCATGGGACGACCAAACGAGAGCGGCGATGGGACTGAAGGAATACAAGCGCAAGCGAGATTTTTCGGCAACCTCCGAACCTGCCGAAGGAGGTGATGCGACCGCGGACGGCAAGCCCCGCATCTTCGTCGTGCAGTTGCATCATGCGTCGCGACGCCACTACGACTTCCGCCTGGAACTTGATGGCGTGCTTAAAAGTTGGGCGGTGCCGAAAGGGCCCAGTTTCGATCCTTCGGTAAAGCGCCTTGCTGTCGAAGTGGAAGATCATCCGATTTCGTATGCTGATTTCGCTGGCGACATCCCGAAAGGACACTACGGTGCCGGGCACGTAGACGTGTTCGACAGCGGCACCTGGACGCCGCAGGGTAGTCCACGCAATGGCCTGCGCGCCGGTGACCTGAAATTCGAATTGCATGGCGGCATCCTGCGCGGCTCCTGGGCGCTGGTGCGCACGCGCATGCAAGGCAGCAAGCAACAGTGGTTGCTGATCAAGCATCGCGACGAGTTCGCCAAGGACGGCGAAGCGGATGATTTCGTCGACGCCGAAACGGATCGTCCGCGCGCCACCAAGGCAGCGCAAACGACCGCGAGCAAGCTCAAGCAATCGGCCACTGCACCCGAGCGGAAGACAACGAAGAAGAGTGAGCCACCTGCTGGACTCAAGCGCGAGTCGATGACGAACAAGGCCTTCGATCCGGAACTATGTCGCTCGCAGTCCAGCGCGCCTACCGGCGAAAACTGGTTGCACGAGGTGAAGTGGGATGGCTATCGACTTCTGACGACCATCGTGCGCGGCAAGCCGCGTCTGTGGTCACGCAACGGCATCGAATGGACCCAGCGACTGCCCGATCTGATCACAGCCATGCGCTCGCTGGGTCTCAAGAGCGCACAACTGGATGGTGAGATGGTTGTCTTGCGCGACGGGCGCGACAGCTTCAACGCCTTGCAGTCGCGACTTTCGGACGATGGAGCCGACAGCGAAGACGAAGTCGTTTACATGCTGTTCGATCTGCTACATCGCGATGGGCAATCCTGGCGCGACGTTGCCTTGATTGAGCGCAAGCGCGCGTTGGCGAAACTGATCGACGACTATCCTCATCATCTCCTGCGTTTTAGCGAGCATCAGCTCGGCAGCGGCACGGAAGTATTTTTGCAAGCGACCGAGGCGGGTCTCGAAGGCATTGTCAGCAAGCGCGTCGACAGTCCATATCGCGGCGGACGCGGTGGTGACTGGGTAAAGGTGAAGACACGTGCGTCAGCCGAGTTCGTTGTGGTCGGTTACACCGAACCCAAGGGCAGTCGATCCGGCGTCGGCGCGCTGCTGCTGGCGCAAATGCGTGACGGCGCGCTCAGTTACGTTGGCCGGGTTGGCACTGGTTTCGACGACGCTTTGCTGAAGTCGCTGCGCAAGCAACTTTCCAAGTCAAAGATCAACGCGTCCACCATCAATATCGACCGCCTTCCGGCACGCGACCGCAAGGCTGCAATCTGGGTTCGACCCGAACTTGTCGTTGAGGCGTTCAATCAGGGTTACGGCGGCAACGGTTTGCTGCGGCAAGCGTCCTTCAAGACGCTGCGCGAGGACAAGACAGTCGCTGATCTGATCGACGGAGATGGAGCAATGAAAAAGCGTGCTGCAAAAAAACCGACGACGAAATCCGCGGTGACGAAAAACGCCACGCCGCCATCACGAGCCAAGCGGCCGTCGAAATCGGCGGAAACGAACACGAAATCGATAGTCACCATTACCCATCCTGACCGCATCGTTTTCAAGGAACTGAACAAGACCAAGGCCGACGTTGCTGACTACTACGAAAAGGTCGCCGACCATCTACTGCCGGGTGTCGCCGGTCGGGCGATTTCAATCGTTCGTTGTCCCGGCGGTGTCGGCAGGAAATGCTTTTTCCAGAAGCACGCCGCCGATGCGCTCGGCGATCACGTGCGCAACATCCCGATCCGTGAGAAGGACGGCAAGGCGCTGTACGTCGGCATTGATGACGACATCGGCTTGGCCGAACTGGTCCAGATGAACGCGATTGAATTCCATCCGTGGGGAGGGCTCGCAGCATCGTTGACCCTGTGCGATCGCATCGTCTTCGATCTCGACCCGCATCCATCGGTGGCGTGGAAGCGGGTGATCGCTGGCGCACGTGAGTTGCGCAAACAATTGCAGTCGATCGGCCTGGAATCGTTCGTTCGTACATCCGGCGGCAAGGGTTTGCACGTCGTGGTTCCGCTTAATCCCGGCGCACCGTGGAATGCTGCCAAGCGTTTCGCGAAAGCCGTCGCCACTGCACTGACCGAACTGCACCCAAAGGAATTCGTTGCTGTCGCCGGAGAATCCAATCGCAAGGACAGGATTTTCATCGACTGGCTTCGCAACGGTCGCGGCGCGACCAGTGTCGCCTCGTACTCGCTGCGCGCGCGGCCCAGCGCCGGAGTCGCGATGCCGCTCGACTGGAATCAACTGGGGCGCATCAAGTCGGGCGATCACTACACCATCGACAACGCGTTCGCCTCTATCAGCCGCCGCAAAGCCGATCCGTGGCGCGGCATCGAAAGCATTCCACAAGCCCTGCCAGAACTTGAGTAGCGATTCGTCGCGACGATTTTCGACAAGGTCAGCCCCGCTCCCACAGGCGAGGCGGCGAAATCTCAGAGTGTGAGACGGCGACCGGCTATTTCGCAGGGCCTGCCTGCGAATGAGAAGCGCCATGCTTGCCCAGAATGCCCTGACTACCGCCCAGCGCGCCGATCTTGGGGCGAACAGCACCGACGGACTGGTCGGCAAGTTGACCGAACGCTATCGCGATCGCATCACCGGATACTTCAAGATTCCAGCCATCGCAGCGCGCTATTCACCGTTTCCGCCCGTCATGTCGGAACCATTGATCGACGCGCTGGCAGCGCGTGGCATCACTCAGTTGTATTCGCACCAGCGCGAAGCCTGGGACGCGCTGGCGGCGGGACAAAACACGGTCGTGGTCACGCCAACCGCGAGCGGCAAATCGCTGTGTTACCACTTGCCCGTGATCGAAGCGGTCCGGCAATCGCGTGCGAAAGCGCTGTACCTGTTCCCGACCAAGGCGCTGGCGCAGGATCAGGTCGCGGAACTGCTTGAACTCAATCGCGCTGGCGATCTCGGCGTGCGTGCCTACACCTTCGATGGCGACACACCGAACGATGCGCGCCAGGCCATCCGCGTGCATGGCGACATCGTCGTCAGCAATCCGGACATGGTCCATCAGGCCATCCTGCCGCATCACACCAAGTGGGCGCAGTTTTTTGAGGGCCTGCGTTACATCGTCATCGACGAAGTGCACACCTATCGCGGCGTATTCGGATCGCACCTGGCGAATGTATTGCGGCGGCTGAAACGGATCTGCGCGTTTTACGGCGTCAGCCCGCAATTCATTCTCTGCTCGGCGACGATTGGCAATCCGAAGGAGCATGCGGAAGCGTTGATCGGCGCGCCCGTGCAGGCGGTAACGCGTAGCGGCGCTGCCAGTGGCGAGCGCCATGTGTTGCTGTGGAATCCGCCGGTGATCAATCCCGACCTCGGCATCCGCGCTTCGTCGCGCTCGCAGGCGACGCGTCTGGCGCGCCATGCGATTCGCTCGAAACTGAAAACCATCGTATTTGCACAATCGCGATTGATGGTCGAGGTGATCACCAAGTATCTGAAGGACGTGTTTGATCACGATCCACGCAAGCCCGAACGCATCCGCGCCTATCGCGGCGGCTACCTGCCGACCGAGCGACGCGAAACCGAACGCGCGCTGCGCAGCGGCAGCATTGATGGCGTGGTCAGCACATCCGCGCTGGAGCTAGGCGTCGATATCGGTTCACTCGATGTGGCCATCCTCAATGGATACCCCGGATCGATCGCAGCGACCTGGCAACGCCTCGGTCGTGCCGGTCGTCGCCAGCAACCGTCGCTGGGCGTGATGATTGCGTCGAGCAATGCGCTGGACCAGTACGTGGTACGCCACCCTGAGTTCTTCGAAAAAGCACCGCCGGAGACTGCCCGCATTGCGCCGGATCAGTTGCTGATCCTGCTCGATCACATTCGTTGCGCGGCATTCGAATTACCGTTTTCGGCCGGCGAAATGTTCGGTGAAACCATCGCCGATGATTTCCTCGACGTGCTTGCCGAATCCGGCGTGCTGCATCGCGAAGGTGATCGCTGGGACTGGATCGCCGACAGCTATCCGGCGCAAGCGGTCAGCCTGCGCTCGGTCGCCGACGGCAATTTTGTGGTCGTGGATCGCAGCGAGGGCAAGCAGGTCATCATCGCCGAGGTCGACTACTCATCGGCCGCGCTCACCTTGTACGAAGGCGCGATCTATATGGTGCAGTCGCAACCATTCCAGGTTGAAAAGCTCGACTGGGTCGGGCGCAAGGCCTTCGTCAGCCGCACGGCGGTCGACTACTACACCGATTCCATCGACTACACCAAGCTGAAAGTGCTGGAGCGTTTCGATGGCAGCAACGCCGGCAAGGGCACCTGCCACCACGGCGAAGTCCACGTGGTGCGGCGAGTGTCGGGCTACAAGAAGATCCGCTTCTACACGCACGAAAATATTGGCTACGGACCGGTCACCCTGCCCGATCAGGAGCTGCAGACAACCGCTGTCTGGTGGCAGTTGAGCCAGGCTGCACTGACTGAAGCCTTCACGTCGAAACAGGATGCGCTCGACGGATTTCTTGGCGCTGCCTACGCGTTGCACACCGTCGCCCAGGTGAGCGTGATGGCCGAAGGACGCGACTTGCAAAAAGCTGTCGGTTCCGGTGAGACGGCAAGCTCGTCGGGCTACGATCAGCAAGGACGCGGTCAGTGGTTAGCCACGGAAAAGCCGGAAGACGACAACGCCGTTTTTAGCCCGACGGTCCATCTTTATGACAACCATCCCGGCGGCATCGGCCTGAGCGAACCCTTGTTCTTGCGTGCCGCGCAACTGGTCAACGATGCGCGCGAACTGGTTGCACGCTGTGAATGCAAGGCGGGTTGCCCAGCCTGCGTCGGGCCAATTTTGGCAAGCGACGAAGACCGCCGCTCGCCGCGCGGGCTCGCCATGGCCGTGCTCGACCTGCTCGCATGAGCGCGCTCGCGACCAAGCTGCGTGCGTTGCAGCAACAAGCCGGCAGCGCCGGGACAAAATCGGTTGTCGTTCCACGCGACGACATCACCCAGCGCTTGCGCAATCTGGTGCAGGGTCGCGACCGTCGTCGTGCGCAACCACTGGTCGCTCCGGCGGGAACGGAAGTCGCGCCGGGCGTGTATTTGGTCGAACGCCGCATCGATTGCGCGGAGACAGACGATGCATGGATGCCGTGGGGTGAACTCGGCCACGTTGCGCGCGAACGACTGGTCTGCTTCGACACCGAAACGACCGGTCTTGCCGGCGGCGTCGGTACGCGCGCTTTCATGATCGGTGCGCTGCAATGGCAAGGAACAAGCTTGCTGGTGCGCCAGCTCTACCTGACCACGATTGCGGGCGAAGTGGACATGCTTCGCATCTTCGCCAGTTGGCTGGCCGCAGATTCGGTATTCATTTCCTACAACGGTCGCAGCTACGACGCGCCACTTCTCAAGGGCCGCTACCGGTTGAATCGGTTGCCTTGCCCGTTCGCTGATCGCGGTCATGTCGACCTGCTCTATCCCACCCGACGTGCCTGGCGGAGTGTCTGGGAAAATTGCCGATTGGCAACCATCGAACGCAACCTGCTCGGCATCGTTCGCGACGATGATCTACCGGGTTCGGAAGCACCGGCGGCATGGCTCGCCTTCCTGCGCGGACACAGCGCGATCAATCTTCGTCGCGTGATTGCCCACAACGATCAGGACGTGGTCACCCTCGCCGCGCTGCTGGATCGATTACAGCTTTTGCCCCTCGAAGTAGGCGCGATGGCGTGGCGGCAGGCCAAGCCGCCGACGCTGCCGCCCTGAACGCCAAAACTAAAGATGTTTGCGTGACCTGCTCCGCAGCACTTAGCTGCTGGCGGCTAACCGGGTACGTTCGAGGACGACGCCAAGATGGAGTAATTCGGGATCGTTGCGACGGTTTTCCAACAGATACATCACAACGGATGCCAACTGTCGAAGTGCGTTGCACTGCACATCGCTCAACCGCCGTGGCTGGCGATCCAGCACGCAAAGCATGCCCAAACTGAGCCCATTCGAGTCGAGCAAGGGAACACCGCAATAGAACCGGATTGCCAGCGGACCGTTAACCAGCAGGTTGTCACGGAATCGCGGATCGTTGAGTGCGTTGGGTATCTGGAACAAACGCGTTTCCTGGATCGCACTTGAGCAAAACGACCCTTGCCGAGGGATCTCGCGTGCGTCAACGCCCGAACGCGACTTGAACCAGAGGCGTTCACGGTCGACCAGGCTGATGATGCCGATCGACGTACCACATATCGTCCTGGCCAGCTCGGTCAGCGCGTCGTAAACCGGCTCGTCAGGGGTATCCAGTACCCGACACGCTTCCAGCGATGCGAGGCGCGCGGCTTCGTCGCACCTCGTGGGGCTGGCATTGGTGATGTTGGTGCAGATTGCTCCGTTGTCGAACATGGCAGCCTCCGGCCTTGCCAAAAACCCGAAGGCGAAGTGTACTCGCACAGAATTGCCGAGCACAGAAGGGGAAAACCCTCGCGGTGCCCGGCGATCCAGCTTCCCGCCGCCGCGAGCACTGGCTATACTGCCCGGCCGCGAGCCTCCGTCCTTCGACGCCGCACGCAGGGCTTCTTGCCGAAGTGGTGGAATGGTAGACGCGCTGGACTCAAAATCCAGTACTAGAGATAGTGTGTGGGTTCGAGTCCCACCTTCGGCACCAATCAGGTTTCGCGTCGTTGTCTGGTCGCCCACCGGGTACTACACGCGTCGAACGCCCTCCAGCGTCGAATCGCCTGCTCCCGCATCCCGTCTCACAACCGTCAGCGTTCCGTCCGTTTCCAGGACTACTGCTCTCGCCTGGTTCAAGGTGCTCATTCCTGCCGCGCGCAACGCGATGAAGACTTCATCTTCTGCAACGCGAGTCTTTCGAAGAGCGGATTGAATCACCTCTCCCCGATAGAGCAACAGCACCGGCTCGCCGGTCACCAGCTTTCGAATCCAAGGCACCCGGACACTGGTCCAGGTGACGATGAACTGGAGCGCAATCAAAACCGCGAATGCGGTGGCGCCGTCAGCCAACGGGACATCCTTCGACACCACCACGGTAGCCAAGATTGAGCCCAGCGACACCGTCACTACCAGGTCGAAAACGTTCAACTTCGAAAGCGTTCTGTTTCCAGCGATCCGCAAGAACAGGACCAACGCGATGTAGGCGAGTATGCCGACGATCACGATCCCAAGGATGTCGGACCAGCTACTGAAAAAGAGTCGCGTCACACTTCATCCCTCGCCTTGATGTTGCGCGGTGACCCGAAGTGGATCGCCGCAACGGTTGCTCAATTGCAGTCAGTCGCGGGATCTCAACCGGGCGCGGTCGGATCTCGACCCTTCGCAGCGGCTTCGGTCTTCGCCTTCGCCTCGTCCACTACGGCCTTGCATTCGGACGACTTTTTCCAGGCTGCGTAGGCATCGTCGAATTCGGCAAGCTCTTCCTTGCTAAAGAGCTTCTTCGCCGATTTGAACATTTCCTTCTCCTCTTCCTTGGAGTGGTGGGTGACGAACTCGGCAAGCACTTGGGCGCTTCCCGCAAACTGTCGCGACTCGGGGTCGCAGGCGTGAATATCCGGTAACACCGTCAGCTCAACCGCGCGATGCTCCTGGATCGCCTCGGCGTGCTGCAACAACTGCTCATGATCGGCACGCCTTGCGAACGCGGGATAGAACACCAGCTCTTCCCACTTCGCATGCGGGATCAGGGCGGCCTCGATCTTTTTCAGCAAGCTGGTGCGTGTCTTGCCAGCGCGATCAGTCGTTGCCTTGATGTCTTCGAACAGGCCCTTGAGATCTTCGTGTTCCTTGGTGAGGGTAGACAGAATGTTCTTCATCAGTGGGTCTCCAGTCGTTGGGTGGACCGGTAGTAAGTCCGAACCGAACTTAAAAACTACTGAATTACGCTGGCCGATCTCGCTCCCACAAGATGCCTGCAAAATCGTCTCCAGACGATCAGGCGTTCGCGTTGAGTCAGCTAGCCCGCCTGCCGATACGAGTCCATCTACACCTCGTAGCAGGCACAGGCCGCGCTCAGCAATCCAGCGTGGTCGACGATCTCCACCTCGCCGCGACGGGAGGCAATAAGGCCGAGGTCGCGAAGCAATCCCATCGCAATCGTCACCCCCCGATCTTTGCGCATCCGGCATATAGGAAAGAAACTCCTGGGTGAGCGGGAACGTGGAGCGTATGGCGCGTGCGTTGGTGATCAACAGTTAGCGAGCCAGACGCCCTTCGACAATGTGGAATCGCGTGCCAACGACTTTTTGCGCCATCTGCTGGGGCTGGTTCGACGAATGCTGCTGAACGATGTTCTCGAGCACGCTTGATCGCGACGGGTGCTCGCGAAAGGTCCCTACCCCGATTCGGTACGCTTCACCCTCGCCCTGCACGAGCGCGGTCACGGTAGCGGTATCGTTTCGGACGCATTGGACTGATTGCCGAGCTAGTCCGGTCTGCGCGGCGCTCTATGAGATCGGGTCGGCTCGGTCGACTCGATCATTGCCGGCGCGTCGGCCGAACAACAGGCGGCGTCGTGATGGGCGACGATCATGGAGCCGGCCACCAAGGTGCGGCGCGGAGACCTCTCGCTTGCCGAGCGACAGCCGGGACTGCAATAGGTGGCGCCGGCCTGAAGCATCTGCTGGCATCCGGCACGTGAGCACCTCAATTTGGCCATGTTGGATCTCCCGTTTGGTGCCTGCTTCGTTTCTTCCACGTCCGGATTCCGCGCCGGTAATCATCAGTGTAGTGTGGAAAAAATCTCAACATTGATCGAACTCACTGTTGTCGTGCGCAAAAAGGTCTGTCCGCTACCGTACAAACGGGCGGCAGGGATTGGATGAGTTAAACCGATTTTTTCCGGGCGCGCGATTGGGACGATCTGGTTGCCATCGATGCAGCGCTATCTACCCTCTGGAGCCGATGTTGCTTGCGTCACCGCGACCGAAACAGATTTCCACTGCGGCTGCCCACACGATCTCGTTGCTGGCCTGCCGCTATGCGAGCTCCACGCTGCGAATTGGTGCCACGTCAGGCATGTCGAGAAAATACTGGGCGACATCGAACCGGAAATCTCTGCGCTGCGCATCGAGAACGAACGTGCGCACGTGGCGCTGCGAGATGAACCACATTTCGTCGCGATCATTCGACAGGACCAACCAGCACTCACCGCTCTCGCTCGGGTTGTAGATGGCCAGCACACGGTAGGCGACATCTTCCGAGAATCCACTCGTCAGCGGCATGGGATGCGGCCCACGTTCGAACTGTTTGATGGTGATATACAAACCTTTTTCGAAGTCGATCATGTCGATCCCGGTCGCATTGGTGCCGGCAATTTTTTGCGACATTCGTTGAAAGCTTGCTGAACTTGGCACAGCCACGCGCTCCATCCGGTCCTCAGGCGCCATCCAGTGACGGCCTCTCCAGCGACACTGGAGTGCTCCCACATTAACGCAGGGAAAAGAACGCGCCCGCGACCATTGCCGGGGCGAATTGATCGCGCCTAATCTCCACTTCCCACAGACGTAGGCCGCAGTGATGGACACGAACTTTGATCCCCTCAATTGGCAGCGTTTGCTGCTGGGTCTTGCGCCGCCGTTGTATCTGGTCGAGATACTGTTGCGCATCGTCATGTTGTTCCTGGTGTTGCTTCTGGTAGTGCGGCTACTCGGCAAGCGCGAGCATCAAAGCCTTAGCCCGATGCAGCAGATGTTGATGATTGCATTGGGATCGGCGGCGGGGGACGTGATGCTGTACCCGGAAATCTCGATTGCGTATGCGGCGCTGGTGCTGGTCGGGGTAACCGTCCTGACGATCGGGCTGGAAAATCTTGCGAACCGCTCGCGGGCGTTGCGCGATTACCTCGAGTCGCGCCCCCGCGTGCTGGTCTGCGACGGCAGGGTTGACCATGACGCACTGAGGATCGAACGCACCACCGAGCGCGAGTTGTTCGCAAGCCTGCGCGGTGCTGGTGCGGTGGCTTTGGCACAGGTGGACATCGCCGTGCTGGAAGTGACTGGCGCGATCAGCGTGATCCTAAATGAGGTTAAGCCGGCAACACGTGACCTGATCGAATACCTGATCGATCCCGCTGTTCCGCAGCCCGGCGGCGACGATTCGAAGCGGCGTGGCGACAACATGAAGGACGTCCGGGGATACTGATTTTACTGGCGCGGCTGACGTCACCGTCGGTGGAATCTCCTGCGGAGGTTCCACCCTACAACGGCACGTGGTGAAAACGTTGGGTGAGGCGTTTCACAAAAGCGGAGCTGGTCAACTTCCGCAGGAAATTCCACCGCAAGCCATGGTCGAGGGCGCCATCGGTGGGATGAAAACCCGGTCAGAATGGCGATACCGGATTCGGTTACGCCACCGGCAACCAGTTCACGCTGAAAAGTCGTTTCGAATCGGTCCAGCAGATGCCTTCGCCAAACCCTGCTTGCGTTGCAAGACGGGATAGGCCTTCGATGGTGAACTTGTATGAGCTTTCGGTGTGCAGGGTTTCGCCATCGCCGAACAAGAACTGCTCATCGCCGATCGTCACGGTCTGGGCGCGGCGGCTGACCAGATGCATTTCGATGCGTTGCAGCGGCGCGTTGTAGAACGCGTAGTGCTCGAATGCATCGAGGTTGAAATCGGCACCCAGTTCGCGATTTGCGCGCCACAGCAGGTTGAGGTTGAATTGCGCCGTGACGCCCTCGGCGTCGTTGTAGGCTGCGTGCAACCGTTTTGGCGACTTGACCAGATCGACGCCGAGCAACAGGCCGCCGCCGTGCAGCAAGCTCGCGGCGCGGGTAAGAAATCCCAAGGCCTCGTCCGGCTTGAAGTTGCCCAGGGTCGAGCCGGGAAAGAAGCCGACACGCTTTCCGACGTTAGCCACGCGATCAGGCAGATCAAGCTTGCGCGTGTAGTCGCCCGCGATGGGTTCGACGTCAATATGAGGGAAATCCACGCGCAGGTCTTCGGCGGCGCTTTCCAGATGGTCGCCGGAAATGTCGATGGGCAGGAAGCGCAAGGGTTGGTCGAGGGCGTCGAGCAGAACGCGCACCTTGGTCAGCGAGCCCGCGCCGAACTCGATGATCTCGGCTCGCGGCCCGATCTGTGCGGCAATGTCGGCAGCGTTGTCTTCGAGGATCGAGAATTCCGTACGCGTCGGATAGTACTCCGGCAACTCGCAAATCCGGTCAAAAAGCCGGCTGCCGCGCTCGTCGTAGAAATACTTTGGCGAAATGCTCTTCGGCGTAGCGCGAAGGCCGTCGCGCAACGCACGATCAAATTCCGGGTTGGTCGCCACGAATTCGCTGGATTCGTTCTTCTCTTGCAGTACGGCGGAAGCATTCATCAAATGTCCTTTGCGAGCCTGAGCCCGCTGAATTGCCAACGTGCCGCCGGCGGAAAGAAATTTCGATAGCTGGGTCGGGCGTGTCCGACCGGCGTCGCGATACTGCTGCCGCGAAGTACGAGTTGGCCAACCATGAACTTGCCGTTGTACTCGGCGGCCACTCCGGCGAACGGTATAAAGCCCGGATACGGATCGTAGGATGAACGCGTCCACTGCCAGACCTTGCCGGCCATCTGGCTGATGCCGGCGGCGTTCCACGCCGCTTCCCACTCGAACTCGGTCGGCAGGCGCGCGCCGGCCCATTCGGCATACGCAGCGGCTTCGTAAAAACTCAATTGCGCGACCGGCTTGGCCGGATGCATTGGCTCGACGCCATGCAGGTCGAACACATGCCAGTCGTCGTTCGATGGCTCCTTGCCCTGCAACGCGAGGCGCGGATCATCGGCTGCCAACCAGTAGGCCGGACATTGCCAATCGCCGGCTTGCACGGCCGCCCATCCATCGGACAGCCACAGTTCGGGGCGCGTGTATCCGCCATCGGCGATGAATTCGGAGTAGTCGCCGCAGGTGACCAGTCGATTCGCGATCGCATACGGTCGCAGCAACGCTTCGTGGCGCGGCGTCTCGCTGTCGAAGGCGAAGCCGGTTCCGTCGTGGCCGATTTCAACGATGCCGCCGGGC
>JBATAQ010000221.1:0-4046 GCA_049661925.1 Dokdonella sp. | reverse complement strand
CGAAGGCCGGAACGAAGGCCGGAACGAAGGCCGGAACGAAGGCCGGAACGAAGGCCGGAACGAAGGCCGGAACGAAGGCCGGAACGAACGAGGGCCGGCAGGATCCGAATCGCGAAACGCAGAGGGCAACATGGACGCAGACTGGGTCAACAGTTCAACTGGGCTCCCTCGCGAAGGCGAGCATATCGAGTTCGTACTGGATAATCGCACGGTGCCCATGCACGGCACTTACATTCTGCCGACCTTTCATTCGCACTGGGCAGACTACGGCGTCGAGCGCGTGCGTAGGTGGCGCAATCTGTGCCCGAAGCTGGATCTGGCGGCCGACGACTCGGAGCAAGTCGCACGCTTTCTTCCTGGCGCGCAAGAGCACGATACGAGCCTACCTTTCTTCTTTGCGGCAGGAATGCCTCATGTCGCGTAATCCGATCAGCTTCATCCTCCATCTGGGCAAGCATCACCCATTGAAGCTGCGGCCGTTGACGCAACTCAGCGCGGAGGTCGAGATTCCATCATCGCTGCTCCCGACCCCGCTAATGATGCGCAAATCTCCAGTAAAGATTGAGCAGATGCGGCACAGCAATCAGATGTCGTCGTAGGCGTTCTGATTACGTTTTCAATGCCGTTGCGTCTGCGCATGCGCTCGCGAGTTCCAAGTCGGTCGGTAGGGCGCGGCACAAGTCCAGCGTTCTTAGTGACGCGACTCCGAAAGAATTACGAACTACAGGCAGACATGACATGAGCAGCGCACGTCAAAGTATGAGCTCACCTCCTTTTCTCACCCATTTTACCCAGGCCGGCCTTGGCACGAATCCGTCGAATGAGCACAGCTGGACTGAGGTGCTGCACGATGGCCAGTCCGTGCTGATCCGTGAGATTCGCAAGCAGGACACCGAACTGGAACGGCGCTTCATCGAGCGGCTGTCGCCGACATCGCGTCGATTCCGATTTCTCGGAACGCTGATTTCACCGAGTGACGACTTGCTTCGTCAACTTGTTGCCGTGGACCCCACCCGCGACGTCGCCTTGATTGCCCTGATCGGCGAGGGAGCCGAACAGACAGAAGTTGGCGTTGCGCGATTGAGCGCGGAAGGCGATGAAACCTGCGAGTTTGCCGTGACCGTCAGTGACGATTGGCAGCACAAGGGTCTCGGAACCCTGCTGATGCAGCACCTCATCAACAGCGCAGTTGAACGCGGCATCAAGTCCATGCACTCGTTCGATGCGGCCGACAATGAACACATGCGTGAATTCGCCGCCCATCTCGGTTTCAAACGCACTCCCGATCCAGACGATGCCACCCTGGTGGTGCACAGCCTTGATCTGCCAGCGATGAGCGATCAAACGATTGCCTGATTGCCTGTCTGGCGTCGAACCTCAGCGGAGTTGATCCTTCTCCAGCTGGGAGAAGAGCCAGCCCCGAGCTTGATCCGGGGTGGCGCGACCCGCCGGATAAGAGTACGGACCTTGCGTGGGGCAGCAGTCTTGAGCGCTGCCACCGTTCGCTTCGGCCGAACCCTCACCCCAACCCATCTCGCGATAGGAGAAGGACTTCCATTCCGGGAATGAATATCGCACTTCGACCGGCCAGTCCAAGTCCACAGGAAATCGAATGATGAATCACCCTACCTTGAGTCCAGATCTGTCGCGGCGCATGGATGCCTACTGGCGCGCCACAAATTATTTGGCGGTCGGGCAGATTTACCTGTTTGCCAATCCATTGCTGAAGCGTCCGCTGCTGTTGTCGGATGTGAAGCACATGTTGCTCGGCCATTGGGGAAGTACGCCGGGGCAGAACTTCATCTATGTCCACCTCAATCGTGTCATCAAGAAGTACGACCTGGACATGATTTACATCTGCGGCCCGGGACACGCCGCGCCGGCGGTCCTGGCCAACACCTATCTCGAGGGCAGCTACAGCGAAATCTATCCCGAGATCAGCCAGGATGAAACCGGCCTGCAAAAATTTTTCCTGCAGTTCTCATTCCCCGGCGGCATACCAAGCCATGCCTCGCCGGAATGTCCGGGCTCCATCCACGAGGGTGGCGAACTCGGCTACTCGCTCAGCCATGCTTTTGGTGCCGTTTTCGACAACCCGGAACTGATCGTCGCTTGCGTTATAGGCGACGGCGAGGCTGAGACCGGACCGCTCGCGACGGCCTGGCATTCCAACAAGTTTCTTGATGCAGCGACTGATGGTGCGGTGCTGCCGGTCCTGCATCTGAATGGCTACAAGATCGCCAACCCGACCGTGCTCGCGCGAATTTCCCACGAGGAGCTCGAGCAACTGCTGCGCGGCTACGGGTGGACGCCGATCTTCGTCGAGGGCGACGATCCTGCACTTATGCACGAAGCGATGGCGGTCGCGCTGGACACTGCCGTCGAGCAGATTCGCGCCTTCCAGCGTGACGCGCGCGAGAACGGCAATCTGGAGCGTCCGCGCTGGCCTGTCATCGTGCTCAAGTCGCCCAAGGGCTGGACGGGACCCAAGTGGGTCGATGGGCTGCAGGTCGAGGGCACATTTCGCTCGCATCAGGTGCCGATCTCGATCTCCGCATCGAATCCCGGGCATCTGGTCCTGCTGGAAGAGTGGCTCAGGAGTTATCGCGTCGAGGAGTTGTTCGATGCGGACGGTCGACTCCTGCCGGAACTTGCCGAACTGGCACCCACGGGCGCGCGGCGCATGGGCTCCAATCCACATGCCAATGGCGGCTTGCTGCTGCGCGATCTGGCGTTGCCCGATTTTCGCGACTATGCCTGCGACGTGCCGACTCCCGGCATCCGCGGCATTGGCGACACTCATGTGATGGGGCCGTTCCTGCGCGACGTGATGGCTCGCAACATGACGACCCGCAACTTCCGTGTTTTCGGGCCGGACGAGACACTGTCGAATGGACTTGAAGCGCTGTTCGACGTGACCGAGCGCCAGTGGGATGCCGCCACGCAAGCCAACGATCAATGGTTGGCACCCACCGGTCGGGTCATGGAGATGCTCAGCGAGCATCAGTGTGAAGGCTGGCTGGAAGGCTATCTGCTGACCGGACGGCACGGCCTTTTCAATTGCTACGAGGCGTTCGTCCATATCGTTGATTCGATGTTCAACCAGCATGCCAAGTGGCTTGAGGTTTCAGGTCGGTTGCCGTGGCGACGCCGAATCGCCTCGCTCAACTACCTTATTGCCTCGCACGTCTGGCGCCAGGACCACAACGGCTTCTCGCATCAGGATCCGGGCTTCATCGACGTCGTCATGAACAAGAAGGCGTCGGTGGTGCGAATCTACTTGCCACCCGATGCCAACTGCCTGCTGTCGGTGATGGATCACTGCCTGCGCAGCCGTCACTACGTCAATGTCGTGATCGCCGGCAAGCATCCTGCGCCGCAATGGCTGACGATGGACGAAGCCGTCGCGCACTGCACCAAGGGCATCGGCATCTGGGACTGGGCCAGCAGCGATGCGGGTGGCGAACCCGATGTCGTGATGGCTTGTTGCGGCGACGTTCCGACGCTTGAAACCCTAGCCGCGGTTTCGATCATGCGCGAACACCTGCCGACACTGAAGGTGCGCGTGGTCAACGTCGTTGACCTGATGCGACTGCAGCCGTCGAGCGAGCACCCGCATGGCTTGAGTGATGAAGACTTCGACGCCTTGTTCACCCGCGACAAGCCGATCATTTTCGCTTTTCATGCCTATCCATGGTCGATCCATCGGCTGACCTACCGACGCACCAATCACGTCAACATGCACGTGCGCGGCTACAAGGAAGAGGGCACGATCACGACGCCGTTCGACATGACCGTACTCAACGATCTCGACCGCTTCCACTTGGTGATGGACACCATGGACCGCCTGCCGCAAACCGGCGACGATGGCTTGCGATTGAAGCAGATGCTTGCCGACAAACTGCTTGAGCACCGTCGCTACATCAATGTGCATGGCCAGGACCTGCCCGAAATTCGCAACTGGAAATGGACGCCCACCGTGCCGCGATTCGCGGATATCAGCGGCGAGTCGTGATGGCATCAGCACTTGCCCGTACCGGCACCGC
>JBATAQ010000220.1:0-1919 GCA_049661925.1 Dokdonella sp. | reverse complement strand
TAGATAAAGGGAATGCCGAGGCGCGCTGTGATTTCCTTGAGGTGACCAGCGGTATCCAGCGCCAGTTGCTCGGACTCGATCACGCAAGGTCCGGCGATCAGGAACAGCGGCTGGTCAAGACCAACGTCGAACCCACAGAGCTTCATGCCATCGCCTTCATTTTGTCTCCGCCGTCGTTGGCGAAACGCTCAGCCGTGCGCACGAGTCGATACTCGCGTGCGGCCTGGACGAAGCCACTGAACAACGGATGGCCATCGCGTGGTGTCGAAGTGAACTCGGGGTGGAACTGGCAGGCCAGGAACCACGGATGATCGGGCAGCTCAATCATCTCGACCAATAAATCATCCATTGACTTGCCGGCGATCACCAAGCCGACGTCTTCAAGCTTCTGCCGGTAGCGGTTGTTGAATTCGTAGCGATGACGATGACGCTCGCGAATCACGTCCTGGCCGTATAGTTCGCGTGCCAGCGTGCCGGCCTTGAGGCGGCATTCCTGCCCACCGAGGCGCATCGTGCCGCCCAAGTCGGATTCTTCGCTGCGCGTTTCCACTTCACCGCTGCCGGTAGTCCATTCGGTGATCAATGCAATCACCGGATGCTCGCAGTTGCGGTCATTCTCGGTAGAGTTGGCACCCTTGAGGCCGGCGACATTGCGGGCAAATTCGATTGCCGCCGCATGCATGCCGTAGCAGATGCCGAAGTACGGCACCTTATTCTCGCGGGCATATTGCGCCGCGCTGATCTTGCCTTCGAAGCCGCGCTTGCCAAAGCCGCCGGGAACGAGGATCGCATCGGCATCGGCCAGCACTGCCGCCGCGCCGTCACGCTCGATGTCTTCGGATTCAATCCAGTGCAGGTTGACCCGCGCTTCGCGCTTGATGCCGCCATGACGCAGCGCTTCGCCGAGCGACTTGTAGGCATCCTTGTGCTCGACGTACTTGCCGACGATGACGATATCGACTTCGTCCTTCGGGTTCTCGACAGCATCTACCGCACGCTGCCATTCGGACAGGTCAGCCGGTTTCGCATTCAGGTGCAGGCGATCCACGACCAGTTGGTCCAGCCCCTGCGCATGCAGGCTGAAAGGCAATTTGTAGATGACATCAACGTCTTCGGCGCTGATGACGGCGCGCTCGGGCACGTTCGTGAACAGCGCGATCTTGCGGCGGTCCGCCGCTGGCAAGGGCTCCTCGCTGCGGCAGATCAGAATGTCGGCCTGGATACCGATCGAGCGCAGTTCCTTCACCGAATGCTGGGTTGGCTTGGTCTTGATTTCGCCGGCGGCCTTGATGAAAGGCACCAGGGTCAGATGCACGAACAGACAATGTTCCGGGCCTTGTTCGATGCGAATCTGACGGATCGCTTCCAGGAAGGGCAACGATTCGATGTCGCCTACCGTGCCGCCAATTTCGACCAGGGCCACGTCGTAACCACGCGTCGCGGCGAACACGCGATGCTTGATCTCGTCGGTGATGTGCGGAATCACCTGCACGGTCGCGCCGAGGTAGTCACCACGACGTTCCTTGGCGATCACGGCTTCGTAGATCTTGCCGGTGGTGATCGAGTTGCGACCGGTCAATCGAGTGCGGATAAAACGCTCGTAATGGCCAAGGTCGAGATCGGTTTCGGCACCGTCGTCGGTGACGTACACCTCACCGTGCTGGAACGGGCTCATCGTGCCGGGATCGACGTTGATGTAAGGATCCAGCTTCATCATCGTCACACGCAAACCACGCGCTTCGAGGATGGCAGCGAGCGACGCCGCGGCAATGCCCTTGCCGAGCGAGGACACCACGCCTCCAGTGACGAAAATCAGGGGAGTCATGCAAAGTCTTCCGCAGGAAAACGTCATTCTACCGATAGTCGCGGTCGGCGGCGAGCCGATCAGCGGCAAGGCGACCACAGATTCTCACGGATTC
>JBATAQ010000219.1:0-5429 GCA_049661925.1 Dokdonella sp. | reverse complement strand
TGGTCGGTTCAAGCGCGAGCAGCCGTTGCTGCAACTGCATGTTGTCCAACGCACCGAGTGCCTGCAAGCCCGCTCGAAGCAGCTCGTTCTTCTTGGTCGGGCGATTGAATTCCAGGGCTCGCTGCTTGAGCGCTTCGATCAACGCATAGTCGCCAGCCGGCATCTTGAAGTCGTCGCGGACCGCCTTCTGCTTCGTCGGCTTTGCAAGTTTGTTCGCCGGGACGGTCTTCTTCGACGTCTTCTTGGCCGCACCAATTCCGGCGACGATTCCCGCCGTCTGTCGCGACGCGGCTTTGTCGCCTGCTCGCTTCTTCGCCGCTGGCTTTCCTTTCGGCGTTCGACTGATTTTTGCCGCTGCGCGTTTGTCTGGTTTTTTCCGGTCGTTTGTCATGGTGCACCTGGTTTGTAGAGAGGCCGCGTTTGTACCACCAAGGGCGGGTGTGCTGTCACCTTGTTGTTGCCGGAAAATTAGAAGCGATCAGTATCGAATGGGGCGCATTCCATCTACAAACCGCCGACACGAACTAGGGATGCTCTGATCAACCAGGCGCAGATGGCATGATGTCCGAAAGGCTCTCCGGGTGGGGTGCGTGGCGCCGTGCAGCCTGGCCGCCTGGTCAAGCCGCGCGCGCCGGCCGGAGGGCCTTTCGGGCATCACCCATGCAATGAAATCAATCAGTTGGGCCGCAGCGCCTGCGCGCAGCTCCGCGTTCCGACGGCTCAGCAGACGGCCAGTCTGCCTTCGCCGCCGCGCCTTGATATGCGCGCAGGTGCTGCGGTGACATCTGTGCCTGGTTGATCAGAGCATCCCTATTGGCAGGCATAATCGCGGCCTCCCTACTGTACCGGGGCTTTGCCTTGACGCGTCCCTACAATTTCAGTGCTGGCCCTGCCGCGCTGCCCGAATCGGTCTTGCTGCGCGCTCGCGAGGAACTGCTGGACTGGAACGGCGGCGGTACCTCGGTGATGGAAATCAGCCACCGCAGCAAAGCTTTCGTCGAGCTGGCGGCGCAGTCCGAGCGTGATCTGCGCGCGTTGATGGACATTCCCGACAACTATCGCGTGCTGTTTCTGCAAGGTGGAGCGACCCAGCACTTCGCCCAGATTCCGATGAACTTCGCGCGGCCCGATCAGACCGCCGACTACATCGTCTGCGGTGCCTGGGGCGAAAAGGCGATGCGTGAAGCGACGCCGAACGTGCAGGCGCGCGTGGCCGGCAGTTCTGTCAACGCAAACTTCACCGGCGTACCGCCGCGCCAATCGTGGCAACTCGATCCCGCTGCGGCTTATGTCCACATCACACCGAACGAGACCATCCACGGCGTCGCGATGCACACCATCCCGGACGTCGGCGATGTTCCGCTGATCGCCGATATTTCATCGAACATCCTGTCCGCTCCACTCGATGTGTCGCGCTTCGGCTTGCTCTACGCCGGCGCGCAGAAAAACATCGGCGCGTCGGGACTGGTCCTGATGATCGTCAATGACGACTTGTTGGAGCGTTGCCCATCGACGTTGCCGCGCATTTTCAACTACGCCGAACACGCGGCCAATGGTTCGATGCTCAACACGCCGAACACATTCGGCTGGTACCTGGCTTCGCTGGTGTTCCAGTGGATTGCCGCGCAGGGCGGCGTGGCGGAACTCGGACAGCGCAATCAAGCCAAGACGCAACTGCTGTACCAGTGCATCGACGAGTCGGGCCTCTATTCGAATCCTGTTGATCGCGACGCACGTTCGCTGATGAACGTGGTTTTCACGCTGGCCGATCCTGCATTGGAATTGATGTTCCTGCAGCAATCCCAAGACGCCGGCTTGCTCGCGCTGAAAGGTCACAAGGCGCTCGGCGGCATGCGCGCGTCGCTGTATAACGCGATGCCGCTGGAAGGCGTGCAAGCGCTGGTCGGTTTTATGCGTGAGTTCGAGCGTCGGCACGGATAGCCGCACTGCGTCAGACGCTACGGCATACTGGCGATCATTGACGCAGTGCCGCATTGATCGCGGTGCCACCGGGAATACATCGGAATGAGCGACACCGCAAAGCCCAAGCAGCCTGATCTGGTCGGCATCCGTGACCGCATCGACAGCATTGATCGGCAGATCCAGGAGCTGATCGCAACCCGTGCGCGCACCGCGCAGGAAGTGGCGTCGATCAAGGGCAGCGGCCGTCCGGCGATTGACTATTACCGTCCCGAGCGCGAAGCCCACGTGCTGCGCATGGTGGTTGATCGCAACGACGGCCCACTCGCCGATGGTGAAATGGTTCGCTTGTTCCGCGAGATCATGTCCTCCTGCCTGGCCCAGGAAGAGCCGCTGAAAATTGGCTATCTCGGCCCGGAAGGCACCTTCAGCGAACAGGCGGTGCGCAAGCATTTTGGCCATGCGGCGTACGGTCTTGCGCTGGGCAGCATCGAGGAAGTGTTCCAGGAAGTCGCCGCCGGCAATGCCGATTTCGGCATCGTGCCGGTAGAGAATTCCAGCCAGGGCATGATTCAGGTCACGCTCGATTTGTTCCTCACTTCCGACCTCAAGATCTGTGGTGAAGTCGAGTTGCGCGTGCATCAGTACCTGCACTCGCGCCTGGGCACGATGGAAAACATCGAGCGCATCTACTCGCATGCCCAATCGCTGGCGCAGTGTCAGGCCTGGCTGCGGATGAACATTCCCGATGCCGAACGCATTCCGGTATCAAGCAACGCGGAAGCGGCTCGACGAGTTCGTCACGACGACCATGCGGCGGCGATTGGCGGCGACATGGCGGGCCGCGTCTATGGCCTGAAAACCATCGCCGGTCCCATCGAAGATCGCGCCGACAACACGACGCGCTTTCTCGTCATTGGCCGCTCGCTGTTCCCGCAATCGGGCAATGACCGCACCTCGTTGCTTGCAACCGTCAACGACCAGCCGGGCGCGCTGTTCCACATCCTGCGGCCGTTGGCAGAACACGGTGTCAGCATGAATCGGATCGAGTCGCGACCGGCGCATACCGGCAAGTGGCATTACGCCTTCTTCATCGATGTGACCGGGCACTGTGATGATCCTTCGGTCGCCGCCGCGCTGGATGAGATGCGTGGTTCCACGGCAGAGCTGCGCATCCTCGGCTCTTATCCGGTGGCTCTGCCGTGAGTTTCGATGCCCTGACGCTGGCATGCGCACCCGTTGCGAGACTGCGCGCCTACGACACCGGTCCCGACAAACGACTGGCGAGGGAATGCGAGCTAGCGCCGGCCGAGCTCGGTTCCAACGAACACGCGTTCGGGCCGAGCCCAAAGGCACTGGCCGCGATGCAGGATGAGCTGGCACGCGCGCATCGCTATCCCGACCCGAACGGCACCGCTCTGCGCAAGACTTTGGCGAATCACTTCGCCATCGGTCCATCCACGATCACGTTCGGCAACGGCTCCAACGAGCTGATCGTGATGCTGACGGAATGCTTCTCTGGCCCGGAACATTCTGTTGTCTGTTCGCAGTACGCGTTCGCGGTTTATGCGATAGCGGCGGCAGCCGTAGGCGCTACAGCGATTGAGGTCCCAGCGCTGGCTCGCGATCACACCACGATGCCGCTTGGGCACGACCTGGACGCCATCGCGGCGGCGATTCGCCCTGACACAAGGCTGGTTTTCCTGGCCAATCCGAACAACCCGACGGGCACTTGTTTCGACGACGATGCATTGGACGCGTTCCTCGATTCGGTGCCACAACAAGTCATGGTGGTGATGGACGAGGCCTACATCGACTTCGTCAGCCCGGACATCGTGCGCAGCGCCATCGACCGCATCGAACGCCATGCGAATCTGATCGTGTTGCGCACGTTTTCGAAAGCGCATGCGCTGGCCGCGCTGCGGATCGGCTACGCGATCAGCCACGCCTCGACTGCCGCCGTGCTCGCTCGGCTACGCCAGCCGTTCAACGTCAACCGGATTGCACTCGCCGCAGCCGAAGCGGCGTTTCTCGACTTCGACTATTTCGAGCGCTGCATCAGCATGACCGTCGCCGAGCGCGATCATCTGGTCGATGCGTTGGCCGAACTCGGCTACCCGGCTTTGCCATCGCAAACCAATTTCCTGATGGTCGACTTCGGCAGCGTCGCGAGTGCCGTCGAAGACGCGCTGTATCAGGCCGGCGTTATCGTGCGACCGATGGCCGGCTATGGGCTGCCGCAGATGCTGCGTATCTCGGTTGGTACACGCGACGAGAGCGAGCGCTTGCTGGCTGTTCTCGCTCGGAAAGGCGATTGATGCTGTGACCGCCCAGCGCATCGACTGGACCAGCCGTGGCGCTGGTCCGCTGCACGGCGAGCTGCGAGTGCCGGGCGACAAATCCGTTTCCCACCGCGCCATCATGCTGGCAGCACTTGCCGATGGTGTGTCACGAATCGATGGCTTCCTCGAAGGCGAAGATACGCTGGCGACGGCGAGGATTTTCGAGCAACTGGGTGTCGGCATCGCCGCGCCGTCGCCGTCACGGCGAATCGTGAATGGCGTCGGCATTGATGGACTGCGCGCACCGACCCGTGATCTCGACTGCGGCAACGCGGGAACCGGTATGCGCCTGCTGGCCGGCTTGCTCGCCGGCCAGAACTTCGCCTCGACGCTGACCGGCGACGCTTCATTGCGCTGTCGCCCGATGCGCCGCGTCACCGCTCCGCTTGCCTTGATGGGTGCCGATATAGTGAGCGTGGAGGGCGGCCTTCCGCCATTGCGAATTAACCCTGCATCGTTGCGTGGCATCGACTTCTCGCCGCCGGTCGCCAGTGCGCAGGTGAAGTCAGCCTTGTTGCTGGCAGGGCTCTATTCGCGCGGCTCTACGCGAATCACCGAATCGCATCCGACTCGCGACTATACCGAACGAATGCTGGCCGCGTTTGGATGGCCTATCCAGTTTGGTGAAGGCTGGGCGACGCTCCAGGGCGGTCATCGTTTGCGCGCATGCGACGTGATCATCCCGGCCGATTTCTCGTCGGCGGCTTTTTTCCTGGTTGCGGCGACGCTGGTACCAGGCTCGCAGTTGCTGCTGCGTGATGTCGGCTTGAATCCACGGCGTACCGGTCTGCTGACCGCGCTGCGTTTGATGGGAGCAGACATCGTCGAGCAGAACCCGCGCGAGCAAGGCGGCGAACGCATTGCGGACTTGCGCGTTCGTCACGCAAGGCTGACTGGCATCGACGTGCCGGTCGCACTGGTGCCCGACATGATCGACGAATTCCCGGCGCTGTTTATCGCAGCCGCAGCGGCCGATGGCATCACTCAAGTCAGCGGTGCGAGCGAGCTACGCGTAAAGGAGTCCGATCGCCTCGCCGTGATGTCGACGGGCTTGCGCGCGCTCGGAATCCGCGTTGATGAAACCGACGCCGGCGCGACGATTCACGGCGGCTCGTTGCAAGGTGGCAGCATCGACAGTCACGGCGACCATCGTGTGGCAATGAGCTT
>JBATAQ010000218.1:0-5774 GCA_049661925.1 Dokdonella sp. | reverse complement strand
AGGAACTTCGCGGCTTCAACGTTCGCCGCGATCATGCATTCCTCGATCAACATGTGCGCGTCGTTGCGCTGGCGCGGCTCGCACTGGATCACTTCGCCCTTGTCATCAAGGCGGAACTCGATCTCGGTATTCTCGAAATCAATCGCGCCACGTTCGCGACGTGCCTTGACGAGCACCTTGAAGAGATCGTGCAGGTGGCCCAATTGCGGCATCAGCTTGCCAACCTGCGATCGCGCGTCGTCGGATTGTTCGCCGATGGCCTGCCAGACCAGATCGTAGGTGAGCCGCGCATGCGAGCGCATCACGCCGCGATGGAAACTGGACTTGGTCACCGCACCGTCGTTGTCGATGCGCATGTCGCAGACCATGCACATCCGGTCGACTTTCGGCATCAGCGAACAAATGCCGTTGGACAACGTTTCCGGCAGCATCGGTACGACGAAGCCGGGGAAATAAACGGAGGTCGAGCGCTGGTAAGCCTCGTCATCAAGCGCTGTGCCCGGAACGACGTAATTCGACACATCGGCAATCGCCACGATCAAGCGAAAGCCGCCCTTGACGGGTTCTGCATAAACGGCATCGTCGAAATCCTTGGCATCGGCGCCATCGATGGTGACCAGCGGCAACTTGCGAAGGTCGAGTCGCGCGCCAACTTCCGATTCGGAAACGGTCGGTTCAACCGTCGCGGCTTCGCGCAGCACTTCCGACGAAAACTCGCGCGGCAGATCGTGGCTTGCAATCGCCATCTCGACGATCAGCGATGGCTTCAGGCGCTCGCCCAACACACTGATGATGCGACCTATCGCACCGCGATACTGAGTCGGCGGATCGGTAATCTCGGCGATCACGATCTGGCCGTTGGTTGCTCCCTCGATCTTGTCGGGTGGAATCAAGATGTTCTGGTGCAGGCGTCGATCATCCGGCGTCACCACGACCACACCATTTTCAACCAGCACGCGACCGACCAGACGCGGTGAGCGCCGCTCCAACACCTCGACAATCGCGCCCTGCTTGCGTCCACGCCGGTCCACGCCGATCACGCTGGCCAGCACGCGATCACCATGCATCACCGCGCGCATCTGCTGCGGTGAGAGATAAAGATCATCGCCGCCGGCATCAGGGCGCAGGAAACCATAGCCCTCAGCGTTTGCAATCACGCCACCCGCAATGAGGTCGAGCTTGGCGGAAACGCCAAACCCGCCGCGACGGTTCTGCAACAACTGGCCGTCTCGGACCATTGCCGACAAGCGCTTGTCGAGCGCTTCCATGTCGACGCTGTCGTCGAGCTTCAACGCGTCGCCGACCTCTGCCGCGTTCATCAAGGTGCTGCGGTCCGCAAGCAAGGCGAGGATGGCTTCACGACTCGGGATGGGTCGCTCGTACCGCTTGGCTTCGCGTGCTGCATACGGATCGCGAACGCCGCGCTGATCCTTTCTTGGCGGTGCTGAAGGTCTGCCCCGCTGGTCATGTGCACCAGGTCGCGACGGCGATTTCTCGTCTCCACGTCCCGGTGCAGGCCGCACATCGGGCAACCATGGCGCCGACTTGGTGCCCTCGCGATGACTTTCCTTGCGCGGACTGCCCTTGCCTGCCGAGCGCTGATCCGATGGTCCGTTCACCTGCGGCAACCAGCCCGGCGCCTTCGGCTTCGCGGTGCCCTTTTTGGTCGGGCCTTTCGATGGCCGCGACGGCGCGGGACCACTGGCGGGTTTGCGAGGGTCGCCTTTCGACGGATCGGCGTGGCGCTTGGCAGTCGCTGCCTTGCGCACGGAGCGGGAGTTCTTGTTCTTGCTGGGCACGATATGGAGCGCCTTGGTTGAAGGATGGATGGCAGGCTGAACGAGCGGCGGGTCGAATGCAATCGACGCATCGCTCGACTAGCCTGCTGCGCCGGCGTCAAAGCCTGCATTTCCGTTGACACTGCGACGACCGCCAAGTATCGTTCGCGCCCCTTGAACGGCATCCCGTTCGGCGGCACCTGCCCAGGTGGCGGAATTGGTAGACGCACTAGTTTCAGGTACTAGCGGGTAAAACCGTGGAGGTTCGAGTCCTCTTCTGGGCACCAACATCGGCAGCTTGCGACAAATCGCAACGCCTTGAAAGAAACCCCGCCGCCGAGCGGGGTTTTTTGTGCGCAGGCCGTCACAGATTGCGACTATCCCGACCCATTTCAGTTGCGATCTGGACGATGATCCAGCGACGCCACAGCGGCGGTATTCGCGGGGAACATCATGCAGGCTGCAGCACCTGTTACCGACGGTCTGAGTGACCGTGTCCTGACGCCGCCATTCGCGGTCTACGTGCTGGGCCGGATGGGATTCGGGCCGCGCAAAGGCAGCGCTTTCAGTGTCGACGCCTTCAACGCGCTTGGCGGCACCGACGATGCGCGGCTTACCGCGTTCGTCGACCAGCAACTGGTGCCAACGCTGGACGCGGGTGGCCACGTGACCGATCCCGATGTGGCGACCCGGCTGGCCAGCATCGACTACGTCACGTTGAACAAGACGTTCAATCAGCTTTGGCTGGACCACGAAGTCAACGGCTCGGTCAGCGGCCAGACCTATACCCGCGACTGGCCCGCCCGCGAAATCGAACGCGCGGTATTCGTGCGCGGCTTCTACTCGCGCTGGGGACTGCACGAGCAGGTCGCCGATTTCTGGCACAACCACTTCAATACCTACGGCTTCGACCGCTACGCCGCACCGACCTGGACCAGCGTGGATCGCGATGTGATCCGCAAGAATGCGTTCGGCAACTTCCGCACCATGTTGCAGAAGAGCTTCGAGTCGCCGGCGATGCTGTACTACCTCGACAACTACATCAATCGCGCACCCAGCTTCAACGAAAACTACGCGCGCGAAATCCTTGAGCTGCATACGCTGGGCGCACTGAACTATCTTGGGCCCCAACTGCAACAGGCTGAAGTGCCGCTGATCCCGGTCGGCCAACCCGGTGCAGGTTGGCCCGTTGGTTACGTGGACGCCGATGTGTACGAGCTGGCCCGCGCATTTACTGGGTGGACGTTCTATCGCGGCTCCAGCGGTACGCCGAACACAGGTCTTCCCTACCTTGTGACCGATCAGCACGACATCGGTCAGAAACAAGTACTTGGAGCTTTCACTGCCGCGAACACGCCGTTCTCTACCGAGCAGGCTACCTTCCTTGATCGCATCGCCTACCACCCTGGTACGGCGCAACACGTTGCGCTCAAGCTCGCGAAGAAGTTCCTCGGCGAGAATCCACCGCAAGCCGTCGTCGACAACGCCGCCGACGTGTTCTGGCAAAACCGCACGGCTGACGATCAGATCGCCAAAACCCTGCGCGCCATCTTGCTGTTCGATGCCGGCGCGGGTTCGTTCCGCGACATCGGCAACTACGGCAACCTCGTCAAGAAGCCATTTGAACTCGCCGTGTCGGCGCTGCGGGCGGTGAGCTGCAATTTCACCGTGCGCCGCAACGACTCGGACAGCAACTCATTCATGGATCGCTACGTGCGCAGCGGTCATCGACCGTTCGACTGGCGACCACCGGATGGCTTTCCCGAGGAAAGCGCGTACTGGATGAACAGCACCGCCTTCGTGCACGCGTGGCGCGCGGTCGACTGGGTACTCGATGCGCGGCTGGGTGCGACCGAAACACCACTGGCACCGCTGCTGCAAATAACGCTCGACGAATTCAGCAGTTCGCCAGCGCAACACACGCCAAACCTGCTCGCCGACTTCTGGCTGAGTCGAGCATTCGGCTGGGCGCCGAGCCCGACGACCGGATGGCGTGGCACCGAACTGCACACCCGAATCCGCGACTTCATGAGCCGCAGCAGCGACACCGTAACCATGTTCAATGTCGATGTTGGCATCGGCAACGGCCCGGCCGGCAACACGCTCGGCATCGGCACAACATCAAGCCCGAACTACTGGCACCCACGCCTGCGCGGCATGGTGAACTGCATCCTGTTCTCGCCGCAGTTCATGGTTCGCTGACCGGAGACCACCATGGCCAATCTCACTCGTCGCAGTTTCGTCAAGGGTTCCACCATATGCCTGACCGCCCTGGGCGGCATGCAACTGGGCTTGCGCATGAACCCCGCACAGGCGGCCGTCACTGGCGATCGCTTCGTGGTTTACCTGTTCCTGCGTGGCGGCATGGACGGCCTCAACTTCGTCTGCCCGATCGCCGGACCGGATCGCAGCGCCTACGAAATGGCTCGACCGAACATCCACATACGCACTACCGGCACCACCGCTGCCCTGCCTTTGGGCACGAGCAACTTCGGGCTCAATTTTGCTGCGACTGGACTGCACCAGTTGTACGGCCAGAACAAGCTGGCGGTCGTGCACGGTTGCGGTTTTCCGCAGGGTCAGATCACGCGCTCGCATTTCGATGCGCAGAATTATCTCGAAAGCGGCACACCGGGCAGTTCCATGATCGGGACCGGCTGGCTGGCACGGCATCTCGCCAGTGCTGGCCAGGTTCCGGACTCGGCAATCATTCCTTCACTGACTGCAGGCAGCAGCTCCCCGATCAGCTTGCGGGGACGCCGCGACAACATGGTGCTCGACGACGCGACCAGCTTTCATCCGAACGCAAACAACCTCACCCTTGATGGCCAGCCGGCCTACAAGTTTTCGACGACGAAAACGCTGCGCGAGCTGTACTCGGGTACCGGGAATCTTGATGTCGTCGGAACGGGTGCGGTCGATACGATTGAACTGGTAGACACCCTCAATATCGCCAGCTACACACCATCGGCTGGTGCGGTCTATCCAACGTCGGGACCTGCGACCACATTGGCCAACCAGGCCAAGCTGATCGCCAATATCGCCAAGCGCAATATTGGCTTGCAAGTTGCCACGCTCGACTACGGCGGCTGGGACACGCACGAGAATCAGGGCGATGGCACCCAGGCCGATCTCAACCAGAACCAGTACGCCAATCGTGTCGCCGGACTGTCGCAAACCTTGAATGCGCTGTACACCGACCTTGCCGTTTCCGGGTTGGGTGATCGCATGGTCGTGGTCGTGCAGAGCGAGTTCGGTCGGCGCCTGCGCGAGAACGCGAACAAGGGCACCGACCACGGCAGCGCCAATCCGATCCTGTTGATCGGTGATCGCGTACGCGGTGGATTGTACGGAACGTTCGGTGGATTGAATCCCGGCCAGCTCTACCAGAACGAGGATCTGGCAACGACCACGGACTATCGTCGCGTGCTTGGCGAAGTCGTCACATCGCATCTGGGCAACAACGATCTCGCATCGGTGTTCCCGGGCTACGCGTATGGCAGCGGGCTCGGTGTGTTGCCGACCGACTCCGTGTTCGCGAGCGGATTCGACTCCGCGTAAACGCCTGCGCGGCGGCCGCGTTGCAGGGCTTTCGCCCGCAAGCTCCCCTTGGTTGGCTTCTGCACGGTTGGTTATCGCCAGACTGGGCAAGCCGACAACCATGAAACGCAAAGTCAAAACGCCAGATCAACATGGTTGACTTGCGAAATCCTTCGCTCGCCCTTCGGGCCATCCGCGTTGCGGATGTTCGCTGCGGCATCCTGCCTACGCATTCCCACTTTCGCGCACTGCTGTCCAGAATAATTCTGCCTGACTGAGCGACGCCCGGTTGGCGGCTCATGGCTGGGGTCTGCGTACCGAAACCCACTCGTTTCCCCGGCGCAGGCCGGGGTCCAGTGGGCGACGGCTTCTCGCACTCTTTTGGGGGCTTTCGAAACAGCCGCGCATGACAGGAAGATTGCCAACAGCATCTACCCACTGGACCCCGGCCTGCGC
>JBATAQ010000217.1:0-17137 GCA_049661925.1 Dokdonella sp. | reverse complement strand
GCGTGGCACGTCGCGGCGTGTGCTTGCTGCCACTGGGGAAGAACGCCCCGAACGCGAGGTAATCCGCGCCGCGCGCGGTGAAGTCTTCGGCGCGTTCCAGCGAGTCGTAGCAGGACACGCCGATGATCGCGGCTTTACCCAGGCGCTCGCGTGCGACCTCAATGCTGGCATCGTCTTCGCCCAGATGCACGCCATCGGCGTCGACAGCGAGGGCGAGGTCGATATCGTCGTTGATGATGAGCAAGGTCTCGTGCTGACGACACAACAGGGCTATCGCTTCGGCCTCAGTGCGACGGCGCGAGTCATCAGAAGTCTTGTCGCGATACTGGACCACGCGGGCACCACCACGCAGTGCGGCAGCGATCACGTCGAGCAAATCAATGCGCGGGCCATCGGTAATTGCGTACAAACCTCGCAGGGCGCTGCAACGTTGTGGCGAGTTGATCATTCCGGTTGAACCTTGCGATATCCGATCAAGCTGCGATCATAGAGAACTACTCCCCATACCCGCAGGTTCCATGTCAGCTACCAGCCCCGCCGAAGCCACGCCATCCCGAACCTGGATGTGCGTTGTCTGCGGCTACATCTACCATGAAGCGAAGGGCGTGCCCGACGAAGGCATCGCGCCCGGTACGCGGTGGGAAGACATTCCCGATACCTGGACCTGCCCCGATTGCGGCGTCACCAAGGATGACTTCGAGATGGTCGAACTCGGCTGATGTCTCGCGGCTGATCGCTGTCAGTCGCGTTGCGTGTTCAGCGATTGAGCTTTAACACGTCGCCCGATTGCACGCCCAGCTTGTCAGCCTGGCCGGCGTTGAGTTCCAACACGTACTTGGCCGGCGCGCCACTTGAATACGAAGGACACGGATCGCCCACGCAGGCCGGTACGCGCTTCTGCACGCTGATCAGGCGCATGTCAGCGTCGAAGAACAACATGTCCTGTGGAAACTTGCAGTTCTTCATCCAGAAGCCGCGTAAAGCGCTATCCGGGAAGATGAAAAGCATGCCGTGATCCTCGGGCATCGAGTCGCGGAACATCAGCCCCTTTTCCTGCTGCTCGGGCGTTTCCGCCAATTCCACCGAAAAGGTTTTTCCGGTGATCTCGATACTCGGCCCCGATTTTGCGCATGCCACCAAAGCCAGCGAAAGAGACAGCCCAGCAAGCAACAACAGGGACCAGGATTTCATCGGCACCGCTCCAATTCGAGATGTCAATGGTAGCAGCGCCGTGCGCCGGTGACAGCGTACTCATGTATCCGGGGCATCGGGTTGTTCCCGGTTGGTCATGCCGGGCACTCCCGAGCGCAGATGCAGGTCACGCTGCGGGAACGGGATTTCGATGCCCGCGCTCTTGAACGCACTGTCGATGGCGGTGAGCAGGTCGTTGGTAGTGCCCAGTCGATGATCGATCTTGCCGACGTAGGCGCGCAGTTCGAAATCCAGCGAGCTGTCACCGAAGTTGACGAACATTGCGCTCGGCGCTGGCGACTTCAGCACATTGGCATGCGCCTGCGCCGTGCCCAGAATCAGCTTGCGTGCCAGGGCTATGTCGGTGCCGTAGGCCACGCCCACTTTCAGCAATAATCGCGTCATTGGACTGGTGAGCGACCAGTTCTGCACCGGGCTGGTAATGAAGGCTTTGTTCGGCACCAGCACTTCAAAATTGTCGAAGTCGGTGATGGTGATGGCGCGAATCTGGATTCGGGTGATCGTGCCCGTGTTGTTTCCAATCGTGACGAGGTCGCCCACGCGTACCGGTCGTTCGAACAGGATGATGATGCCTGACACAAAATTGGCGACGATTTCCTGCAAACCAAAACCAAGGCCCACGCCCAGTGCGGCGATGATCCATTGCAATTCCGACCAGTCCGCGCCAATCCAGTTGAATGCCGTGACCAGGCCGATGGCGAGGATCACATAGCGACCAATCGTCGAGATTGCATAACGCGTTCCGGCGTCGATCTGTAGCCGCTGAAGTACGGTGATCTCCAGGACGCCGGGCAGGTTGCGCGCAGCGACGAAGGTCAGGACCACCGCCGACAGCGAACGCAATACATCAAACAAGGTCACCGCGGAGACCGCATCGCCGGCAGGCGTCGTCACCACGTGCGACCACAACACCACTTGGTCGAAAACGTTCAATGCGGCGAACATGCTTTTCCATACGCCCCAAAGCAGGAACAGGAGGACCAGTGCACTCGCTGCGCGCAACACGGTGCGGGTCTGGCGGCTGACTTCGATGACGTCGATTTCCGCCTCGTCGACCGCTTCTATCGGGCCTTCGCTCGCCATGCTTTCGTCGTTTGCGTCGCTGGTCTTTTGCCGCGCCTTCAGATGCCGAGCTTCGGCTTGTTTGAAGGCGGCTTGGCGACCCGCGACGATCACGCCGCGCATCGCTGTGCGGTAGCCGATGATGATCAGCAGGGTTATCCAGCCGGTCGAAAACAAGCGTGCCTGAAGCTGGCTCGCCGTCGCGAAGTAGCCAATGACAGACAGCACAGCCAGTGCCAGGGGCACCACAACCAGCCCCCAGAACCAGATATGCCGCGTCCGCCAGATGAAACGGTCGTGATCAAGGCCACCGGTCAGGGCGCCATCGTGCGGGCGAAAAACCCGGTACATGAAAGCGGCAAGGCCGAGCGAGCCGATCATGAAACCAAGCCGGCCAATGCCCTCGACAAGTTCCGTGCTGCCGACCGAATCCGCCATGCCTTTCAAGAACGCAGCAGGCGCGAGCGCAAGCGCAAGCAGATGCAAGGCGCGACCCAGCCGGCGCGTGCCTTGCTCGTCCCAGTCGAAATGCACGACAAATAATCCAAAGCGACGACACATTGCCTGGAACACGCCAAGCATGAGCAGCACGATCGCGGCGTTGATCAGACCAGCGCCGATCGCGCGCACGTAGGTGTCCTGGCTGGGCGCAGAAAACAGCATCGATCCCAACGTGCCGACAATCAACGGTGGAGGCAGCGCGATCAGAACGCTGGCGAGTGCCGCAAGCAAGGTGACCGTGAAACTGTCGCCGCGATGGCCGACCGGTTTGGCCAACGTTTCCAGCGACCCGATCAAGCGCCGCCGCGTCGCCAGCAGCGTCAGGATAAACAGCACCAGCAACGGTACGGCAATCCAGTGTCGGCGCAGTTGCTCCCAAAGTGTTACCGGTAATTTGCCGAGATTGGTCGGCCCGAACAGCCACTTCAGATTCGGGCCAACCTCCTGTGTCAACCACGCTGCGCTGATCGCGGTCGCACTTGGCAGCCACAACAAGCGCTCGTTGAGTAGCTTGCGCAATTGGCTGGTTTGCTGGCCGAGTTCGGTGTCGGTTGCGCTGGCTTCGCCGAAGCGCTCGATACGCTGGCCGAGCAGGCTGACCATATCTACCAGTGCCGCGCGGTGGCTTTCGATGAGCTTGCTGGCAGTGGCGGTGAGCTCTGGTGATGGCTCCAGGCCGGCATCGGAAAGCAGACTTGATGCAGCCAGTTCCGAGTTGTCCAGCGCGCGCAGGTCCTGCTGCGCCTGCAGGCGCTGGACGCGCACGTCGGTCACCTGCTCGGCACGTTTGGCCATACGGCGCTCAAGCTTGGCCGTGCTCGGCAGGCTGCCCTCGATGCTACGCAAAGTGCGGCCATAGCGGTCGTCAACACGGCCGATGGCGAGGATCTCGTTGGCACTGTTTCTCGATGCGGTGATTCGCTCCAGCTCGCCGCGCAGCTGTGCGCGACGGGCACGATCCGCTTCCAGTTGCTGGCTCAGCTCAAGCGCAGTCTGGCGCAACTGCGTGGTCGCCTCGGCATAGTCGCGCAAGGCTTGCGGTTGACCCGCCAGCTTTGCCGAGGCAGCTTGCGCATCATCCACCTGTTGTTGTGCAGCCAGTCGGCGCTGCGCGGTGATTTTTCCGGCAAGCAATTGGCTGGCTGCATCGACCTTGCGCAACTCCTGCGTTGCGATATCGCGTTGCGCTGTCGTGATCGACTCGCGCGCGGGCAAGGTCAGTAGTTCCTGCTCGGTCTTGTCGATGCGCGCAGACAGATCGCGCCGCGCGGCGTCTTCGCGCAACCGACTGGCTTCTACCAGCGCGGGCGACGCGGTGGTGGAAATCAAGCTGCGCACGTTATTGAGCTCGGTGCGCAGCGAAACCAGTTCCTCGCGCGCCTGGGCGGGACGTGTTGCCATTGCCTGCAAAATCTCATCGAGCTTGCGCAGGTCGCTGCGCAATTTGACGTCACGTGCCTGCAGCGCGGCCAGACGCAGTTGGCTGCGGACGAGGTCTTCCTGTTCGGGTTCAGCTATTGCGATGTCGTCGGAGGTGTTCTCCACCTGCGCCGTCAGCGCACTGATCTTGTCCGGCGCGGATCGCAGCTCATCGGCGTAGCCCTCGCTCGCCTTGGTCGCCGATTCCGCGCTTTGCGTTCGCGCGAGCGCCGCGTTGAGCTGGTCCAGGATCAATCCGCGCTCGTCGTCGGTCACGTCGTTGCGCGACTTCAGCAAATCGATCCGCAACTTGATATCGTCTGCGCTGGGTGCGCTGGCGTCTGCACTGGTCGCGTCCGTGCCGTCGGACGCCTTGGCGAGCGCCCGCGAAGGCGAGGCTGCCACTGCCATCGCCGCGATGCAGCCCGCCACGATGATTGCGTGAAAGGATTTTCCGACTATCTGCATTGAGAGCCTGCTGCCGCGTTTCAGGAATTCATCATTCAACCATGTTTGCGGCCTTCATCGTCATTCCGGGCGGGTCGCGCCGCTCACGGCATCTCGAAGCCCGACGCGAAGATGCAGTCGCCACTGGCCGCGAGGTAGCCGGCCAATCCGTTACGGACGAAGCCGCCAGCGATGTCGAACTGACCGGCGACGATGAGGCGGTTGCGGCAGTTGTGCGTGAGGCTGAGCACCGTATCGTTCATGCTCGGGTTCCAACTGCCATCGATCGCGCCGTCGCCGGTCGTGGGGATACGGATGAGGCGATTGCCGCCGCCGGGCGGGATGGCGTTGCTGAAGCTGCCGCCGACGTAGAGCGTTGATCCGTCGAGCGCGAGTGCGTTGATGCTGCCGTTGGTTTGCGGTTGCCAGCTGGAATCGAGCAAGCCGCTACCGATGTCGACGCGATTGAGATAGTTCACGAATGGCGCGAGTTCGCGAAAAAAGCTGCCGCCGATGTAGAGCTTGCTGCCATTGGCCTGCAAGGCGGACACGCCATAGGAACTTGCCGACAGCCCGGCATCGAAAGCCCGCACATTGACCGGAGCCGTTTGTGAAACACGGGCAAGACCGCGTATCTGCAGATTGGCGATCTTCAGGAAATCGCCACCGACGAACAGGTCGCCGGCGTTGGCCAACAAAGTCTTGACCTGCCCACGCGTGCCGCCGGTTGGTGGATTGTTGACGCTGCCATTCTGGGTCTGTGCGATCCAGGAAAGGTCCCAGCCGCCGTTGAGCGCATCAAGGCGGGCGAGGCCAAATGCATCGTGCAGTTGGAGATCGCCGCCAATGAATAGCGACGTCGGCGTTGCGGCGAGTGCTCGAATGACTTCGCCGGGGCTGGTTTGCGGGAATGGCGAAGTCCATCCGCTGACGAGTGCGCCGCTGCTGTTGAGGCGCGCCACGTTTGGACTCGACAGTCCATTGATGGAATCGAAGGTTCCGCCCACATAGATCGAACCATTTGCCCAGGCCAGGGAATAGACCACGCAGGCCGAAACGAGCGAGGTGATCATTGGCGCGAAACCGGTATCCAGCGTGCCATCAACATTCAGGCGCAGCAGGCGCGTGCGCGGCGTGCCGTCGGCCAGGCGAACGAAGTCGCCCGCCAACAGCACCTTGCCGTCGGGCTGGCGCAAGCTGGCATGGACCGTGGCAGCGACAAACCCACCGCCGCTGCCTGGCGCTTGCAATTGCAGGTTCGGGTTTGGATCTGGCGCGGTCTGGGCGAAGCAGGCTACGGTCGACAGCAGCGCAAGGGCGAAGGCGCAAATGCGGATCAGCTTGAACATGGTGTTTCCTCACTGGATGGATACGTCCTGTTACGCAATCCAGTAGGGAAAACCTTAACGCGATGTCAGTCGTGGCTTAAGCGGGGAGCGATGCGGCTGCAATGACTACTTCGTCGTGTCTTTCTCGTCAGCATAGATCGCCACGTGGGCGATGCCATCGGCACTGACCCAGGCGCGGAACATGCCGTCGGTGTTGTATGGCATCGCGATGCTGCCGTCGGCGCCCAGCGCAATCGCGCCGCCATCGCCACCAAGTTTCGGGATGTCCTTGTTGATGACCTGTTCGGCGGCTTCGGTGATCGGTTGCTTGAGCAGGCCGACGCGCATGCAAATCGAATGCGCGGCAACCGTACGCAGATAGAACTCGCCCCAGCCAGTGCCCGATACCGCGCAATTCGCATCGGCATACGTGCCGGCACCGATCACCGGTGAATCACCAATGCGACCGAAGCGCTTGTCAGTCATGCCGCCGGTCGATGTGCCGGCAGCAAGATGACCGGACTGATCGAGCGCGACCGCGCCAACGGTTCCAAAGTGTTTGGCAGTTTCCATGTCGGCATGGGCAACGCGCGTCTTGTCTTCGGCGAGCGCTTTCTGCAATTGCTGCCAGCGCTTTTCGGTGCGGAAGTAGGAAGGATCAACCAGGGTGATGCCAATGGATTTGGCGAACGCTTCCGCGCCGGCGCCAGCCATCATCAGGTGCTCGGATTTTTCCATCACGCCACGCGCGAGCAGGATCGGGTTGCGCACGGTACGCACGCTCGCAACCGCGCCTGCCTTGAGCGTGGCACCGTCCATGATCGAGGAATCGAGTTCGTTGTGGCCGTCGTGGGTGAACACGGCACCCTTGCCAGCGTTGAAGTTGGGGTCGTCCTCAAGCGTGGTGATTGCGGCGGTTACCGCATCCAGCGCCGGCATCCCGGACTTGAGTTCTGCGTAGCCTTTGGTGACCGCCTTGAGCAACGCAGCGCGCACTTGTGCTTCGGACTTCGGCGTCATTTCGGTACGGACGACACCAGCGCCGCCATGGATGACCAGCACCGGGTTGGTTTCCGCTGCATGGGCGGACAGGCTGCCGGCGAGCAGGGCAGTGACGCAGACCTTGTGAAGTCGCTTCATGGTGTTCCTCATTGGGTTGCTTGCGGCGCGGGAGTTGGGGTGATGTCGTGGATACTCAGGATGCCGTTTTCGACACCCGCCTTCTTTGCAAACGCGGGGTGATTGACGGCGAAGTCTCGCAGGTTGAGGCGACTTTCCGGTCCGATGCCGGTGATGGTAATGCCAGGCCACGTCAACGCCGCATGGTCGTTTGCGGTGGTTGGTGGCTCGCTGGCCTGGACCAGCCAGGCGTGGCCGCCGCTGCCGGTGAACAGCGTGCCGCTGCCATCGTTGTCAATACACAGCGCAGTGTTCTCATCGATGCCGAGGCCAACCGGATTTTCAACAAGCTGGGTCGCCCGTGCCTTGGCCATGAAAGCGATCAGCCGACCCAGCCGATCACGCTTACCAAAGTGGCTGTCGGTGATGACACGGTCGAGAAAGCGCAGGTGCAGGAAACCCTGGTCCAGCGTTACGGCTGCACCCAACGGCTGCGCCAGCGCAATCTTCGAGGTGATGCTGCCGTCATCAAGCGCCCCGTAGCTGAACGCTCCGAGGATGGCAAGCCCGGCACTGGTCCCACCCAGCGGCTTGCCGGCCGCCACATGCTTGTCGAGTGCCCGGTTGAGTGCGGTGCCTTTCCAGAAACGGATGTAGTTGGCCTGGTCGCCACCAGCAATGAAGACGCCGTCGGCGTGTTCGATTGCCTTGATGACGTAGGGGTCGTCGGCGGCTGCGCGATTGTGGAACACGAAGGTCTCGACTGAGCTCACGCCGCCAATATGCTCGAACATGCGGGCTTGCAGATCGTCGCTGCCGGAGGCGCGCAAAATGACGATATGGCCGTTGCCCGAGCGCTTCACGAACCAGCGGAAAGCGTCGTCTACCCAATCGCCGCCGCCCATCAACATCAAGCCGAAGTCGGGGCGGGCTGGCGTTGCCGCGGCGGTGTCACCGATCGAGTAATAGGTGTAGCCCTGGCGCGGGCTCTGCTCGGCAACTGCGTGCGGCGCGAGCAGAAGGGCTGCGACGGCAATCAGGCTTGCAGCGAGGCGGGACGGGTGGAGCGTGAATCCGCAGAACATGCCGGCCACCTGTTCGTAAAGTTGGTGATAGTGGCACGCCGCGAGGTGTCGCACAAATGCATTTCGCCATTGTTCGCGAGGCTTCTCAGGCGACTCATTCAGGAACACAATCGGCGTCGGGGAGCAGTTGTTGGAGTGACCGTTCGAGCACTTATGACGGCGACTCCCCGCGCTCGTTCCTACCTGTCGGCCGCATCCAACTGATCGAGAATCCCCATGCGCAGAAACCCGTTGCTGTTGCCCATTCGCGTCGCCCTGTATGGATCACTCGCCGTCGCCAGCGGCGTCGTTTGCGCCCAGACCACGTCCGATCCATCCAGCGATCCCAACGCCACGCTTGAGACGGTGACCGTGACCGGTTCGCGCATCCCGCGCGTGCAGGTCGAAGGGCCGGCCCCGATCACCGTGATTACGGCGGCCGACATCAAGGCTGGCGGATTTGGCAGCATTCCCGATGTGTTGCGCTCGGTCACCCAGAACGGTGGCGAAACGCAGAGCCAGCAATCATCCAGCGGTGCGGATTTCTCGCCCGGCGCGCAGCAAGTCGACTTGCGCGGCCTTGGTCCCAACCACACCCTGGTCCTCGTCAACGGTCGTCGTATTGCCGACTTCCCGCTGCCATTCAAGGGACGCAGCAACTTCACCGATATTTCCAGCATTCCGATCGGCATGATCGATCGCATCGAGATCCTCACCGGCAGTGCCTCGGCAGTGTACGGTTCGGACGCGATATCCGGCGTGGTCAACTTCATCCTGAAAAAGAAGGCCGACGGCACCACGCTCGATTTCCGCTACGGCGATACCCAGCACGGCGGCGGTGAGTCGTACAAGCTCAATATTTCGACCGGCTTCTCGCACAACGATTTCAACCTGGTTTTCGGCGCCGAGCTGATCAATCAGAAGCCATTGTGGGCGTATGACCGCGACATCCAGGATTCCACCGCCGATGCGCCAACCATGCGCTCGCAGACGCCGCGCCGCACTTTCGTGCGCACCGACTACTACGACGACTACATCGACCCCGGTGAGGATGTCTGCGCCGGGCTGGCCAACCTCAACGGTGGCAGCACGATCTACGGCTACCGCCGCAACTACGGCAATTTTTGCGGCAGTCGTGAATCAATCGGCTATGGAACGATCCAGAGCGAGCGCAAGGGTATCAATACCTACACCTCGATGAGCATGCCGCTTGGCGATTCGCTGAACTGGTTTGCCGACATCCAGGCCGGCTACAGCAAGGTCAGCCTGTTCCGTGACGTGGAGCAGTGGAGCTACCAGGCGCCGGATGGCAACGAGGAAGGTTACTTCTACAACCAGGCGAGCGGCCAGGTTGAATACTGGGGTCGTCAGTTCACGCCTGAAGAAATGGGTGGCCTCAATCGCGGCATGATCGAAACCACCCAGAAGACGTTCAGCCTGACCACGGGCCTTCGCGGTACCTTCGGCGACAACTGGGACTATGAAGGTTCGCTCAGTCACTCGCAGTACAAAGCCAATATCAGTTGGCCTCAGATCGTTGCCTCGTTGGCCAACAACCTCTTTCTCGGACCGCAACTGGGTGTTGACGAGGACAGCGGCTATCCGATTTTCAACGCCGATCCGGCCCGCTTGTACACGCCACTCACCCGTGCCGAGTACGACTCGATCGCCCAGCGCACGGTCTACCATCCGCAATCGCAGAGCGACACGCTGGCGTTCACGGCGTCCAACCTTGACCTGTTCCAGCTGCCAGCCGGTCCGGTCGGATTCGCTGGCGTGGTTGAGTATGGATATCAGTCCTACGACCTCAAGCCCGATGTTCAGGCCACTCAGTACTACTACTACAGTTGGAAGGATTCGGATGGCAGCGGCAGTCGCAATCGCTGGGCTGCCGCCGGTGAACTGCGCATGCCCTTGCTCGACACCTTGAACCTGAGCATCGCCGGTCGCTACGACGACTATCGATTCGCCGGCAACAGCGCCGACAAGTTCACCTACAGCGCAGGCCTTGAGTGGCGTCCCATCGAGTCGCTGCTGCTGCGCAGCTCGTATGGCACCGCTTTCCGCGCGCCGGACTTGCACTACGTGTATGCGGGCATTGGCAACGACGAAACCGGCGGTACCGACTACTACCGCTGCCGCACCGAAGAGCCCGACGAAGACATAACGGATTGCTCGTATTCCGATGAAGGGCTGATCCGCACGCGCAGCGGCAATCGTGCGCTCGGCCCGGAAACCAGCAAGTCGTGGACCGGTGGTTTCGTGTTCTCGCCGATCCAGAACTTCGACGTGTCGATCGACTACTTCAATATCGACATGCGCAACCAGGTGCAGGACTTGAGCACCGACCGCCTGTTGCAATTGGAAGCGAACTGCCGCCTCGGCACGGACGTCAATGGCAATGCCGTCGATGCGTCGTCGCCGAGTTGCGTCGACGCCATTGCACGCATCAATCGCCTCGCCAGTGGCAAGCTCTACGGCATCACCGTCAATCCGATCAACGTCGCGCGCGAACGCACCAGTGGCATCGACCTGAGTGCGCACTACAAGCTCGAAACCGGCATTGGCGATTTTCGCTTCATGGGCAACTACACCTGGACGCGCAATCACTACTTCCAGCAGTACACGGGCGATGTTCAAATCGATGAATTTGCCGTCAACAGCGGCTTCGATATCCCGCGCAACAAGACCAGCGCCAGCGTGTCGTGGGAGAAAAACGCATGGACGGTGACCCTGCACGGTGATCGCCTTGGCCGCCTGCCGAATTCGGATTCCTACGACCAGATCGTCGATACCGAGGCCGGTGAGAAAGCCTGGATCGGCGCGACGTATCGCTACAACCTGTCGACCGAATATCGCTTCAACGACCGTAGCCGCCTGTCGTTCGCGATCACCAACCTGTTCGACAAGATGCCGCCCAAGGATCCGACCTACACCTCGTATCCTTACTACGACATTTCCTGGTTCGATTCGGTGGGCCGCAGCTTCTATCTGCAGTTCACCACCAAGTTTGGTGGTGGCGCACTTTAGCTAGAGAATCCCGAGGCAATCGAGGCGTACACTCCGCTCCGTACCCGGGCTGGTCCGGGGCGGAGCGATACACCTGCCAGGATCATCCGATGGCTGCATCCGGCGACGAAGATGTCACCCGATTGATTGCCTGCTGGCGCGCGGGTGATGACGATGCGCGCTCCGCACTGATGACCCTGGTCTACGCCAATGTGCGCGCAATTGCTGGTCAATCGCTGCGCCAAATGCCGGGCGCAACCCTGAGTGCCACTGATCTCGCCCACGAAGCGTTGCTGCGCATGCTCGGCGCCGATGCATCGTGGGAGAGCCGCAAACACTTCTATCGCGTGGTCTCCCAGGCGACCCGACAAGTGCTGGTTGATGCCGCGCGCAAGCGCATGGCCGACAAGCGCGGCAGTGGTGCCGAGCATGTCGAACTGGACGCTGCGCTCAATGTCGACGGCGAGCAAACCGACGGCACGCTGATGCGACTGGATGCAGCGCTCGACGAACTGGCTCAGGAGCATGAGCGTCGCGCCCAGATGATTGAACTGGTGTATTTCGGTGGACTTGATCGCAGCGAAGTCGCGGCAACCCTCGATGTATCGGAAGGCACGGTTGATCGCGACCTGCGCCTCGCACGCGCCTGGTTGCGCGTCGCGATCGAGGCCTGATCGTGACCAGCAAGGGCTATCTCGCCGAGCACTTCGAGCGCTTGTGCGAACTGCCGCCCGAAACGCAACGTGGCGAAATCGATGCGCTTGCACTCGGCGACGACGACAAGCTTGAACTCACTCGACTGCTGGCTGCGGACCGCGGCGAAGGCGATCCGATTCGTGCCGCCATCGGCGATAGCGCGGCAAATATCCACCATCCGCTCTCGGCGCGGTTCGGCGCGTGGCGATTGGTTCGCGAGATTGGCGCCGGCGGCATGGGCACGGTGTTCCTCGCCGAACGTGTCGAAGGGCAGTTCGACCAGCAGGTGGCGATCAAACTGTTGCGCGGTTTTCCAACCAGCGACAGCATGCGGCGCCTGCGCCAGGAACGGCAGATCCTTGCCGGGCTGGATCACCCCAACATCGCGCGCCTCCTCGATGGCGGCGAAACCGATGCCGGACAGCCGTGGCTGGCGATGGAATATGTCGACGGCTACCTGCTGGTGGAGTACGTCCATCGGCACGCTTCAACGATGCGCGAGCGACTCGCGTTGTTCGACGCCATGCTCGGCGCCATCGAGCACGCGCACCAGCATCTGATCATCCATCGCGACCTGAAGCCCGCCAACGTGCTTGTCACGGATAGTGGCATGGTCAAGTTGCTGGATTTCGGTATCGCGCGGCTGATTGCCGTGGGTGATCGCGACCAGGGTTCGACCTCGACCAGGGTGTTCAGTCGCGGCTATGCCAGCCCGGAACAGGAGGCAGGCGGCAGCATCACCACGGCCAGTGACATCTACAGCCTCGGCGTGATGCTGCGCGAACTGTTGACCGGTGAACGCGCACCGGGAGACCAGCGCGATCCACTGGTCGAGCCGCTGAAACTCGATGCGGAAATGGCCGGCATCATCGCCAAGGCGACCTCGTCGAAATCGGAAGATCGCTATTCCGCTGCCAGCGAATTCCGCGATGATCTTGACCGCTATCGCGAGGGTCGGCCGGTACGCGCTGCATCGATGACGCGTCGCTATCGTTTGCGCAAGTTCGTGGGTCGGCACCGCGTCGGCTCGCTGCTCAGCGTAACCGCACTGGCCGTGCTGATGGCCTTTGTCTGGAGACTGGATCGCGAGCGCAACCGCGCCGTGCACGCCGAGACCACCATGCAACAAGCATTGGCCGCATCCGAACGCGATGCCAGGAGCGCACGTGCGGCACTGCATTTCCTCACCGATGCGTTCTCCGCGGCGAGCCCCGATTCGGCGCTGAGCACACAGGTGCGCGTGCGTGACCTGCTCGACGCAGCGCGCTCGAAGCTGGAAGCTCGCGACAAGGCCGACGCGAGTTTCGCCCAGCCCATACAGCGCCTGCTTGGCACGCTCTACCTGCAACTGGGTGAAGCGCAGACTGCCCGCGACCTGTTGCGCGATGGTCTTGCCGGCGTCGAGCCCGCTGATCCTGCCGAAGCGCTGCGATTGGCTGACGACTACGAAGACTACTCAGCGGTATTGGGCCTGCTCGAACAGGGCGAAGCATCGCAGGCCGCCGCGCAAACGGCGTCAGGTTGGCGCGAGCAGTTCGCATCGAGCGACGTCACGTTGCGCATTCGCTCGCTGCAAATGCTCGCCATGGTCAGTCACCGCAGCGGCAAGGACGACGAAGCGATCGTGTTGTTGCACAAGGCGTACCGACTCGGTGCGGGTGAACCGGCGGTCGCTGCGGATGTCCGGATCGAATCCGCACAATTGCTGGCGTCGTTGCTGGCTACGCACGGCGATTGCGAGGAGGCACTGTCGGTCGCGACGGACGGCGTCGCCCAGGCCAAGGCCGAACTGCCCGCCAATGCGCCGAGCAATGTCGTGTTGATGCGCTCGCAGGCATCCGCCCTCAACGCCTGTGGTCGCCCGGCGGATGCCGAACCCGTGTTGCGCACGGCCATTGCCTTGCAGGAGCGAGTGGTGGCTGGCGGCGGTACGCGGATGATGGCGCTTGCCAATGATCTCGCCATGACCTTGAACGACCTGGGTCGCTACCAGGAAGCGGTCCAGATGCTGGGTCGCTCCGACAATGCCGTGGTCAATGCGGGACTTGGCAAGATTGACGCAGCAGTCTCGTGGATCAACCGCTCGGGGATACTGGAAAACGCCGGCGACTATCCAGGCGCGTTGGACGCCGCCAATGCGGCGATCCGCATGCTCGACGAAGACCAGCTTGAATCCGACCATCAGGTGCGTCGTCGCATCGAGCGATCCATGGCCCGCACCTGGGGCCTGGCCGGTGAGCATGAGCGCGCCTGGAACAAACTCGTCGAGCTGCGCGAACGCAGTCGTGAAATCGAAGGCGAGGACTCCGGCGAGTTCGCGCTGCTGACCTGGCAACTCGCGGTGCTGGCCGGACGGATGAAAGACGCGGCGCGCGGTCCGCCGATGCTCGACGAAGCACAGCGCCGTTGGGCAGCCCTGGTGCCGTCGGCTCACCCAGTGTTTGTGCACGTTCGGCGCGTACGTGCGGTATTCGCGATCCTGTCACACGACTACGCGTCGGCCGACCGTAATCTCAACGAGGCGATTGCACTTTTGCAGGGCGGCTCGGCTTCACCGGTCGATCTTGCCATCGCGCGTTGTGAACTGGCCGAGCTTCGTGTTCTCCAGCATCGACAGGCCGACGCACGGCACCTGCTGGGCGTGGCCTTGCCAGTCTTGAGATCGACGGTATTGCCCGCCGAGGTCAGCCGCGTACGTGCCGAACGCCTGGCCATCCAATTGAACTTCAAGCTTTGAGTGGCATTTCCAATGAGCCTTGTCCGCCCCGGCGAATCCCACCTTGGGTTGATCATCAGTAGTCGAACCCATTGCCGAACAGGCGATCAGGATTCACTTCGACTGCACCGACGTCGCAAATCGTTGCCATGCCGCCATTGACCGGGCGCGGCAATCCGCGCGCATCCAAGGATGGACATCCTGGGTTGGTGCCGTTGTCGATCAGCACGCTGCCGGCAGGCGGATGCAGGCTGGGAACTTGCCCGTAAGTTTGCGTGGCCTGGAGCAGGCCGAAGGTATTGCCGATGAATTGAGCCGTGAACGACTCAGCGGCAGCCGGCAAGTAGAAGAAGCACGAGTTGTCACTGGTAAAAACGGTAGCGCCGGTTTGCACGTCGGCTACTGCCGGCACGCAAGCGGACCCCGATAGCGGTAGCGCGAAGACGGTGTTGCGCACCTCGCTGATGGTCGCTCCATTTTGTAGATGCAGGTGCGCGCCTGACGAGAAGAACGTGCTCGAGCTTCGCGCAAATGTACTGCTGCGCAACTGGATGGTGGTTGCCGGTGCGCCGGTGCGGGTGAGCAGGTAAATCCCGCCCACCGAGAGGGCAGTGTTCTCGAAGAAGGTCGCGTTGGTGACGATCAGGCGTACGCTGAAACCGGCGATCGCGCCACCTTCAAAAGCCTCGTTCTGACCGAAGTAGACACGATCCAGGCTAGCCACGCTGGTAAGGCCCTGGCCGCTGATGATGAGTGCGCCACCCGTTCCTGCCTGGCGTGATCCGGTGGACGGGCAGGCGGTTCGATTGTTGACGAACTGCACGTCGGTCAACGATGCGCTGCCGCCACTGGGCATGAAGATTGACAGGGCACCGCCGCTGCCGCCACGACAGGTGGTCGCATTCGCTGCTGTTGCATCGGTGCGGTTGCCAATGAAGCGAGTCGACTCGATCAGTACTGAATTGCCCGATGTCGAAACGGCACCACCGGCATTGACCAGGCCGACGGTGCCGCCGTCAGAAGAGCCGTTGTTGCTGAACAGCGTCCGCGTGAGTCGCAAGCTGCCATTGGTCTTGATCGCACCGCCGCCCGATCCCGATGCCGCCGGCCCCCAACTGAAGCAATTGTCGAAGGTCGAATCGAACACCAGCAAGGTGGCGCTGCTTTTCACATCGACGCAGCCGCCGCCGTCATTGTTGGAGCCACCGCGCAGGTTCAAGCGGTCGAATCGAATCGTCTGGCCGCTATTCCCGCTCAAGAATTTCAGCATTGGCCAACCTGCACCTTCGATGCGCAGGCCCGGGCTGGCCGTGCCATCGAGGATGATCGATTGCCCAACCAGCGCCGGCAGCGGCGAGGTGAGCATGATCGTCGCGGTGCCCGGAATTTGAAATTGAATCGTCTGCACGCCGTTGCTGGCCTGCATCTGCAGGATCGCCGAGCGCAAGCTGCCGCCGCCATCACCGACTGCATCGACGATAAAGGTGTTGTCGGCAAGGCACGGGCCGGCAGCGAGCAGGCCGGCAAGCAAAAGGAAACGACGCATGGCAAACCCCTGGTGGACTGGATTCACCCTGTTACGCAATTCGGCGGGCAATCCCCCAATGCGTGATTGGAGAATGATGACATTGGTCGTTTTTCTCTTTGCCCTCGTCATTCCTGCGAAGTCGTTCAAGCCTTCGCCGAGGTGACAAGGTGGCCGCGGGGCGGACCGCGATGCGTCAGGCCGTGCCGTCCAGCTTAACGACGCGCAAACGCAATGCGTTGGTGATCACCGACACCGAGCTAAGGCTCATCGCCAGCGCGGCGATAGCCGGGCTCAACAGCCAACCCGTCCATGGATACAGCAAGCCGGCCGCGAGCGGGATTCCCAGCGTGTTGTAGCCGAACGCGAAGTACAGGTTCTGGCGGATGTTGCCGACCGTCGCCCGCGACAGTGCGCGGGCGTGGACGATCTTCATCAGGTCACCCTTGATCAGGGTGAGTTTGGCGCTCTCCATGGCGATGTCGGTACCTTGTCCCATCGCGATGCCAACGTCTGCGGCAGCGAGAGCGGGTGCATCGTTGACGCCGTCGCCAGCCATTGCCACGCGCTTGCCAGCAGCTTTGAGCTCTTCGACGATACGTGCCTTGTCGGCGGGCTGGACATCGGCCTCGACGCGTTCGATGCCAAGTTGCTTTGCGACGGCTTGCGCCGTCGTCGCGTTGTCGCCGGTCAGCATGATCACTTCAAGACCTTCAGCACGCAGGGCCTTCAATGCCGATGCGGTCGTCTCCTTGATCGGATCGGCGACGGCAATCAGGCCTGCCAGTGCGCCATCGACGGCGAGGAACATGACGGTCTTGCCATCGCGTCGCAGGGCATCGGCCTTCTCAACCGCGTCGTCGTTGATGCTGGTGTTGCTTGCGTCCATCAGGGCGCGATTGCCGAGCGCTACCTTCGATCCATCGACGTGAGCACTGACGCCTTGGCCGGTGTGCGACTGGAAGTCGATGGTCTCTGGCAATGAGAGCTCGCGATCCTTTGCTCCGGCGAGAATCGCTGCTGCCAGCGGATGTTCGCT
>JBATAQ010000216.1:0-3825 GCA_049661925.1 Dokdonella sp. | reverse complement strand
CGGGTTTCAAGCGCACGTTGACCGCGTCGGTGTCGCCGAACAGATTGTGGATGTCGCCGAGCGTTTCCTGATACGCGCCGACCATGAAGATGCCGAGCCGATATGACTCGCCTTCGCTGATGCTGTGTACCGGCATGCTCACGTCAATGCCGTCGGCATTGACGTAGTGATCGATGCGGCCATCCGAATCGCAGGTAAGGTCGGCCAACACGCCACGGCGGTCCGGCGCGCGATCAAGGCCGGCAATCGGCACGATCGGGAAAATCTGGTCGATGGCCCAGACATCGGGGATCGATTCGAACACCGAGAAATTGACGAAGTACTTGTCGACCAAGGTCTCGTTGAGTTCGTCGAGTACCTGGCGATGCTGGCGCTCATCGGGCTTGAGGCGACTGCGCACCGCGTTGACGATGGCGTAGTAAAGGTCATCCAACCGTGCGCGGTCGTCCAGTGAAAGCTGGCCCATTGCGTACAGCGAGTAGCCTTCCTGTAGTTGGAATTGCGCCTCGTGGTAGAGCTCGGTGGCGGGGCGCTTGCCGATGTCGGCATGGGTCTCGCGCAGGCGTTGCAGCACGGCGGGTTCGTCATCCCGCGCAGGTGACAAATTGCCGGCCGGTGCCTGTTCCACTTCGATGACATTGGCGATCAACACGGCGTGATGCGCGGTCAGCGCGCGGCCGGATTCGGTCAGCACGTGCGGCGCATCGATCTTGTTTTCGCTGCACGCCGTCGACAGCGCACCGATCACCGCCGACGCGTACAACTCCATGCTGTAGTTGATCGAACAATCCGAACGTGAGCGGGTACCTTCGTAGTCAACGCCGAGTCCGCCGCCGACATCCATGATCTTGATCGGCAAGCCCATTCGCGACAGTTCGACGAAATAGCGCACCGCCTCGCGCATGCCATTGGCGATGTCGCGCACGTTCGACATCTGCGAACCCATGTGGAAATGCAGCAGGCGCAGGCAGTGATCGAGCTTGGCCGCCTTGAGGTCATCGACCAGGGTCAGCAATTGGCGCGGCGTCAGGCCGAACTTGGCCTTGTCGCCTCCGGAGTTCTGCCACTTGCCTGCACCCAAGCTCTTCAGGCGCATGCGCACGCCCAGCAAGGGTTCGACGCCAAGCGCGCGCGATTCCTCGATCACGTGCAGCAGTTCGGACGGCTTCTCGATGACGATATAGATGTCCAGACCCAGCTTGCGGCCGATCAGCGCAAGGCGCACGTACTCGCGATCCTTGTAGCCATTGCAGATCACCGTGCTGCCAGCACGCGCCAGCGCGAGCACCGCCATCAGTTCCGGTTTGGAACCCGCTTCCAGCCCAAAACCTTCGCCGCCCTGGCTGGCCAGTTCCCCGGCGACGCCTTTCTGCTGGTTGACCTTGATCGGATAGATCGCGGTGTAGCCGCCGGCGTAATTCCACTCGTCGGACGCCTTCGCGAAGGCCTGCTGCAGACGCGAACGACGGTGATGCAGGATGTCGGTGAAGCGCACCAGCAGCGGCAAGCGCGAACCACGTGCGCGAGCGGCGTCGACAATCTCGGGCAGAGATAGCGACGGACCGTCGGCACCTTGTGGATGGACCGTCAAGGCGCCGTCGTTACCGACATCGAAATAGCCGATGCCCCAGTTTGGAATCGACCAGGCGTGGCGAGCGTCGTCCACGGTCCAGGCAGTCGTCATCGTTCATCTCCAAAGTGTGAAGTACGTCGCAGCGGCAACCGCTGGACAAATTATTGGGGGACATTGATCGGAAGCGTGAAGTGCGCTTCGTTGCCGCGCGATCACTGTCACAGAACGGCGCATTGTAGCCGCCTCACGTGAACTGAACTTTCCACCATTCACCCCAAAACGCTACAATCGCTGGCCTTGAGTGGACCCACTGACGTCGTTGCGATGCGTGAGCGTCAGTTCCCTCATCGTTGCCACAGGGATGCCCGATGTCCGATTCCGTTGCCGACTCAACCTGGTTCACCGAAGCGTACGAGCCATCTGGTTCATCGATCGGCTTTCGCACGCGCGAGCGACTGCATGTCGAAACGACACCGTTCCAGACCATCGAGATCCACGACTCCACCGACTGGGGCAAGTTGATGGTGATCGACGGCTGCATGATGCTGACCAGCCGCGACAATTTCCTCTATCACGAGATGATGGCGCACCCGGCGCTCTTCACTCATGCGCGTGCCAAACGCGTCGTCATCATCGGCGGCGGCGATTGCGGAACCTTGCGCGAAGTGTTGCGCCACGAGGAAGTGGAAAGTGCTGTACAGGTTGAAATCGACGAGCGCGTCACCCACCTTGCCGAACAATATTTTCCGGAACTGTGCGAGGCCAACAACGACCCGCGCGCGCAATTGCTGTTCGATGACGGCATCAAGTACATGGCCGAGTGTGAGCCGGAATCAGTCGACCTGGTGATCGTGGATTCAACCGATCCGGTCGGCCCCGCCGAAGGACTTTTCAACGCGGCGTTCTACGCGAGTTGCTATCGTGCGCTGCGCCCGTCGGGATTGTTCGTGCAGCAAAGCGAATCGCCGATGGCGCATCTGGAACTGATCAAGTCGATGCGCGCCGCGATGCGTACCGCAGGCTTCCAGGCCGTGAAGACGTTGCCGTTCCCGCAGCCGTGTTATCCGACGGGTTGGTGGAGCTGCACGATGGCGCGCAAGGGCGCTGACCTTTCCGGCTTCCGTGAGCGCGGTGCGTCGACCAAGAAATTCCCGACCCGCTACTACAACGTCGACATCCACCGCGCCGCGCTCGCGTTGCCCGAGTTCATGCGCGAAGCGTTCGGCGAAGGCAACAGTCGCAACGGCGATTGAGTTGCGCAGCAACGATCAGCGCTTGATATGGGCACGCGGTTGTTGGAGCAGGCTGTCAACAATCACTTGGTCAGCATCGGCGGACACCGGCCCGAGCGGCTGGCCAGAACCCTACCATCGAGATAGAAGCGTCGCCGGAGTGCTACTCGCTAACCGCGTCGACAATCCGCCACCACGCTGAAGGTATCGGGCCGCGACTGACGGCCGCTGCCGGCGCAAGACGATGCGTCACTCAAAACCGTTCGAGAAGATCGCATCAGCCTGCAACTCATAGGCTCCGATATCGACAGCGGCATGCCGTGGCTGTCCGCGTTGATCGGTCGACGGCGCGCCGGTGGACGTTCCAGTGTCGACGGCAGGCGAGCCAGGAATCAGGGCCATGGTTTGGGTGAGGCCCCCATTCGCGCCGACCGCCAGCAATTGTGGATTGGCGAATGTTGCCCCCGGCGTTACTGCCTGTTCCTGCTGTCCACCAGAACCCGGTCGGGTTTGCGGCCACTGAATGTTGTTGCTGCCACTGACCGGGGACAGCAGCGCCCAAGGATTGTAGGCATTGCCGGCCGTGTTGTTCTGGAACACGGTGTTGCGCATCGTGATGGCGAGGCCCGAGCCATTGGCGATTCCCGCTGCAAAGCAGACATCGCACGCCGCGACGTTGTCAGCGATGGTCAGGTTCTGCAGAAGCAAGCCACCACTGCCCTGCAAGTTCATCGCACCACCCAGGCCGGCGCGTGCGACGTTGCCGACAAACGTGCTGTTGCTGATGTCGCCGCTGGCGCGAACCAGCGTTGCGGTCTGGTGGTCGAAGATGGAAAGTCCGGCGTAGCCGGATGCCTGATTGGCGCGAAACGTGGAACCACGAATCGAGAACGGTCCACCCTGCAGATAGAAGCCGCCGGTGTGCGCGTTGGTGGTTCCGACACTGTCGTTGCCCTGGATTGTGGAATCCAGAATCCGGGTAAAGCTGGTCGTGTCGTAGACGGTTGTGAACAGACCTGC
>JBATAQ010000215.1:0-9901 GCA_049661925.1 Dokdonella sp. | reverse complement strand
ACCGGCGACACCGCCACGCGCGTGCCAGTGCAACTGGGTCGAAGCTCGGTGAATCTCATTGAAGTACGCGCAGGCCTCAAGGTCGGCGACAGCGTGATCCTGTCCGACACCAGCGCGCTGGATCAGTACGACCGCATCAAGCTGAAATAAGCACTCGCAAAAAAAGAAAGCGCCCAAGCAAACGTCAACACACTCCTTTCTTGACAGGCAACGCCATGACCACACCCGATACCTCGCCGCTGATCCGCATGGACAACATCACCAAGATTTTCCACACCGACGAAGTGGAAACGCATGCGCTGGCCGGCATCCACATCGACATCGGCCGCGGCGAATATGTGTCGATATCCGGCCCCTCCGGTTGCGGCAAGTCGACCTTGCTCGCGATCCTCGGCCTGCTCGATACGCCCAGCGAAGGCACCTACACCTTGAACAATCGCGAGGTCGCGTCGATCAACGCTGGCGAGCGCGCCCAGATCCGCAATCAGGAAATCGGTTTCGTGTTTCAGGCGTTCAACTTGATTGGCGACCTTAGCGTGTTCGAAAACGTCGAACTGCCGCTGACCTATCGCGATGGCGTGTCGAAAGCGGAGCGTCGCGAACGCACCATCGGCGCGCTGGAACGAGTCGGCATGGCGCATCGCGTGAAGCACTACCCGGCGCAATTGTCCGGTGGCCAGCAGCAGCGTGTCGCGGTCGCTCGTGCACTGGTTGGGCAACCCTCAATCCTGCTCGCCGACGAACCCACCGGCAACCTCGATTCCAAGAATGGCGAAGCCGTGATGGCTTTGCTCGATGAGCTGCACAAGGCCGGCTCGACGATCTGCATGGTTACCCATGACCCGCGCTACGCCGAGTTCGCCGACCGTCGCATCTTCATGTTCGACGGTCGCGTCGTTGACGAGGAAACCATGCACCGCCTGCGCCACGAAGAAGACCAGCGATTGATCCGCCCGTCGCGCGGCGCGAACGGGACGCAATGACCCTGACGCGACGCGCGCATCGCTCCAACGAAGGATTTTCTTAGTGAGTAACCCAGCAAATAGATTGATTGGTTGGTTCGACGATTTGCGCATCGCCGTGCGCGGCTTGCGCGCGCAACCGGGATTCTTCTTCACCGCTGTGCTGACCATGACCCTCGGCATCGGCGCGGTCACGGGGATCTTCACCGTCTACGACGCCGTGCTGCTCAAGCCGCTGCCGTTCCAGGATGCAGAGAGCATTGTCCGTATCAAGCGCGCCGAGGGCTCATCCGTACAAGGCACGACCTCGGTGCCAGTCTTCGACGAATGGCGTGACCGGACCACCAGTGCTTTCGATGCGATCGGTGCCTATGTCCCGGAAACGATGAACCTGGCCGGCAATGGCAATGGTGATTCGCAGCGCCTGTCGATCTACAAGGTGACGCCGGGCTTCTGGGATGTCTTCAGCCAGCCGCTTGCGCTGGGTGGCAGTTGGGGTGAATACGCCGAGAACCAGAACATCCATGTGCTCGTCCTCAGCGATCGCCTGTGGCGCAGTCGTTTCGCCGCGAAGACCGATGTGATCGGACAGGACGTCCGTCTCAATGACGAGGTCTTTCGCGTTGTCGGCGTGGCAGAGCCCCGTTTTTCCTTTCCCGACGCGGTGCAGGCATGGATTCCGACCTTTACCCCCGGCAATGCACAAAGCCGACGCACGATGAATTTCCTCAGCGTGCTTGGGCGACTCAAGCCGGACACCAGCGTTTCCCAGGCCGCCGCCGCCGTGCAAGGCGTCATCGACTGGCAAGTGCAAACCTTCCCGAAAGATGAGTCGCTCACGCGCGCGTCGATCATCTCCCTGCAGGATCAGATCGGTGCGCCAGTGAGCAAGGCCCTGGCCATGTTGCTGGCCGCTTCCGCGCTGGTGCTGTTGATCGCCTGCGCCAATCTCGCTGGCCTGGTGCTGGCGCGAAGCCAGGCGCGTGAGCAAGAGCTTTCGCTGCGGCGTGCACTTGGTGCGGGGCAGGGTCGATTGATGCGCTACGTGTTGGCCGAGTCGGCCATCATCGTGATCGTCGGTGCAACCGCCGGATTGCTGGTCGCCCGCCCCGCGATTGCCGGCTTGATGGCGCTTGCCCCGGATCTCCTGCCCGCCTACAACCTGCCTGCGATCGATCTACGCGTCGTCGCCACGACTAGCCTGATTGCATTCCTGACCGTGTTGGTCTTCGCCTTGATACCGGCATGGCGCGCTGCCGCGATCGATCCGGTCAGGGCCTTGCAGGGTGCTTCGCGCAGCCAGACCGGTAGCGTCAAGCAGATGCGTACGCGCTCACTGCTGGTCTCCATCGAGATTGCCCTGGCGATGACCTTGCTGGCCGGTGCCGGCCTGCTGATCGGCAGCCTGCAGAAACTTGCCAACGTCCAGTCAGGCGTCGATACCCAAAACGTGCTGACCGCGCAGTTCTCGATTTCCACGCTGGCATTGCAGCCTGGAGATGACCTGAATGCCTGGGCCGGCAATGCGATGAAAGCGCTGACTCCTCGCCTGGATGCGATCGAGACCCGACTTAGCGCATTGCCAGGAGTCGAATCGGTCGCGTTGAGTTTCGGACTGCCGGCTTCCGGCAATGCAGACTGGACCAGCAGCTTTCAGGTTGTCGGTCAGCCGAAGGCGAAGAGCGAAGTGCAGATGCGCTTTGTCAGTCAGGACTATTTCAAGACCTACGGCATTCCGGTCAACGCCGGTCGCGCGTTCAATGCGCTGGATGGCACGCGCGCCCTGCTGCCGACCGAAATGCTCGTCAACCAGGCGTTCGCCGATCAATACCTTGCCGGTGCCGATCCGCTGAGCCGGGAAATCATCACCTTCGGCGAGGATCCGATCCGCATCATCGGCGTCGCTGGCAACGTCAGGCAGGCTGGCCTCGATCACGACGTCAATCCCGAGCTGTATTTTCCGGTGTCCAAGGCCATCAAGGGCGACATGAGCATCGGTCTCAAAGTCCGCGGCGAGCCGCTTGCCTACGCCGAGGCGGTGCGCAAGGCCATGCGCGAAGTTGCTCCGGATGCGCCGGTCTACGAAGTGCGCACGATGGATTCGGTGATTGGTTCAACGCTCGGCCTGCGCCGTTTCAACATGAGCCTGATGAGCGTGTTCGCCGGCGTCGCCGTGCTGCTTGCCGCCATCGGCTTGTATGGCGTGATCTCGTTCTCGGTCGGCCTGCGCCGCCGCGAGATCGGCTTGCGTCAGGCGCTCGGCGCAACTCGTGTTGGTATCCATCGCCTCATGTTCGGCTTCGCACTACGCATGCTGGTTCCGGGCATTGTCGTCGGCCTGTTCGGCGCGTTCGCGCTCGGTCGACTGATCTCCAGCCAGTTGTACGGCATCGGCGCTGGCAACCCGCTGCTGTTGACCCTGGTTGTCGCGGTTCTTGCCAGCGTCGGCCTCATCGCCTGCGCAATCCCCACCCTGCGTGCCGCGCGTATCGCCCCGATGGAGGCGTTGCGTGATGAGTGATCGTGCGCTCAACAAACTCTTGATGGCATCGAGGAAAATGTAATGTCTGCGTTGATCCGAGAAGTCTTGCAAAGCTGGCGCAGCAGCCTGCGCCGACCGGGCTTCCTGACGCTTGCCACGGCGACATTGGCGCTGGGCATCGGCGCAGCAGTCGCGGTGTTCGCGCTGATCGATGCGGCACTTCTCAAGCCCCCGCCCTATTCCGAGCCTGATCGCATTGCGTTGTTGAGCGAAGACTACGGTGCCGGCGACTGGGCAAGTCTTTCGCCGCAGCAATATCAGTTTCTCGGCGACTTGCAAGGCGTCGAGACGCTGGGTAGCGCGTTCGTGCCGAAAGACGTGAATGTCGCCGGTGCCGGCGATCCGCAACTGGTCACCGCTTGGCCGGTTGACAAAGGCTTGTTGCCGACGCTGGGCGTCACGCCGTCGCTAGGCCGCAACTTCACTGCCGACGAAGATCGTCCGACCGGACCGAAAGCGGCCATCCTCGGCCATGCGTTCTGGCAGCAACAGTTCAATGGCGATAGCAATGTCATTGGAAAGTCGGTTATGGTCGATGGCGTGTCCACGCCGATCATTGGCGTTCTGCCTGCCTCGTTTCGGCTGCAAGGATCGCCCGACCTGCTGCTGCCTTACGCGCTCGCAGCGAACACGCAGGACAGCGGCACCAATCTGAAAGTCTTCGCCCGACTCGCGCCCGGCGTGTCGGTCACTGCTGTTGGCGCGGCACTGGATGCGCGCCTGCAATCGCAGGCTTCCGAGCTTGGCTTCGGAAGCCGATATCAACCTCATTTCGTCGCGACTTCACTGGCCGCGAACATGGGTGCGGCAGCACGGCCGATCTTGCTGTTGTTCTTCGCATGTGCGCTGTGCGTGTTGCTGCTGGTTGCGGTGAATCTGGCCAACCTGATGCTGTTGCGCTCGGTTGCGCGTAGCCACACCAGTGCCGTGCGCGCCGCGCTCGGCGCATCGACATTCCGGCTGGGATTGCCGGCGCTGGCTGAAGGCTTGTTGATTGGTTTGCTCGGTGCGTGCGCTGGCCTGTTGCTCGCGTTCGTAGCGCTGCAACTGACTCGCGCGTTCGTGCCCGAGCAATGGTTGGCGGCCGACGGAATCCTGATCGGATTTCGCGCCATTGCGTTCGCATTTGGATGCGGCCTCGGCGTAGCCGTACTGGCCGCGGCATTCGGCGTCTGGCGTGGTCGTTCGCGCGACGCGGTCACCGGCTTGCGCATGCGTGCAGGCGACGACAGTCGATCAACGCGCGTGGGTCGCGGTCTGGTCGTGGCGCAAGCGGCGCTCGCCACCGTGCTGTTGGCATCCGCTGCGCTGCTTGCGCATTCGGTGTGGAAACTGGCCGAGGTCGATCCCGGTTTCGATGCGAGCCACGTGCTGGTGTTCCGTCTCAACCCCGCTGGCGATTCGTATGCCGATACCAACGCGGTCGAGACCTTCGCCACACGCCTGTCCGAGCGCCTGCATAGCGAGTCCGGCGTAACCGATGTGGCCCTGGTCAGCAACCTGCCGATTGGTCCGCGCCTGCAACTCAACCTGCCGATGACCCTGCCGGGCAAATCCGAACCGACCAACATCCAGTTCCGCGCCGTCAGTGCGCAAGCGTTTTCGACCTTCGCGATTCCGGTGCTGGGCGGACGCGCATTCTCGGAACAGGATCGCCATGGCAACGAGCCGGTTGCCATCGTCAGCGAGTCGTTCCAGCGCGAATACCTCGATGGCCAGGCGCTCGGCAAGACCGTGCGAATCGCGATGGGTAACGATTCGCCAGCAATGCGCGTGATCGGTGTGGTTGGCGACGTGCACAGCTTCGGTCCGGGCGAAGTACCACCGCCGATCCTCTATCAACCACTGGGCCAGGTACCCGACGACATCATGGATTTGATGCGCCAGTACGTGCCGATGAATGTGGCGCTGCGGGTGGTCGGTAACCCGGCCAGTTACGCGGAGCGCGCGCGTGCGGCACTGCGCGAAGTCGCCCCACAACAAGGCATAGCATCGCTGCGACTGCTGCAACGCGATGTCGACGATGCCAGCGCACCGCAACGCATGCAGGCGATCATGGTCGGCGCGTTCGCGGCTCTGGCGCTGTTGCTCGCCGCGATTGGCCTGTACTCGGTCACGGCAGTTGCGGTCGCCATGCGTACCCGCGAATTCGGTGTGCGCGCTGCGCTGGGCGCAAAACCTGCGCGCCTTCGCAGCGGTGTACTCGGCAGTGGATTGCGCGATGTCGGAATCGGCCTTGCGATTGGATTGGTCGCTGCACTCGTCGCTGCACGCCTGCTTGATCGCTTCCTGTTCGGCGTCGGCGCGGCCGATCCACTGGCACTGCTTGCCACCGTCATCGCGCTGTTACTCGCCGGCTTCGCCGCAACCGCCCTGCCCGCTTTGCGCGCCGGCCGCGTCGCCCCGATGGAGGCGTTGCGTGATGAGTGACAGAAGAACCAATGCGCGCTGCCTGCCAACAACCGGGGTCAGCCGATGTTCCCAACTCCGTTGCGGAGGCAGCACATGATCACACCGTCATTGAATGATATTCGCCACGCGTTGCGCGGTCTGCTTGCTCGCCCAGGTTTCACGATCACGGCCGTTGTTACGCTCGCCCTCGGCATCGGCACGAACGCTGTGATCTTCAGTGTGATTGATGCGTTGTTGTGGCATCCGCTGTCCTATCCCAACGCCGATCGCATCGTATCGATTGACCACACGTACACGAAGACGGGCGAGGGTGGCGGCAGTACGGTCCCCGACTATCTCGACCAACGCGCACAGGCTTCGTCACTCGCGGACGTAGCTATCTACCAATACGCGACATTCAACCTCATCGCGACCGCGGCTGCACCGCTGCGTCTGGTCGGCATGCGTGCCACGCCGTCGCTGTTCCCTACGTTGGGCGTCCAGCCTTTGATGGGCCGTGCGCTCATTGACGACGACGCCACCGAGGGGCGTGATCATGTTGTGGTCGTGAGCTACGACGCTTGGCAAAACCAGTTTTCCGGCGATCCGGCAATTATCGGTCGCGACGTGTCACTAAGTGGCGATACGTACCGCGTTGTCGGCGTGATGCCGAAAGAATTTTTCTTCCCCGATCGCGATGTCCAGCTATGGACTCCGTACACGATCAAGCCTGAGCAGCGCGAAGATGCAGAACGTGGCTACTCGGGGGTGCAGGCGATCGGCCGACTGCAACTCGGCGTCAGCGTCGAGGAGCTCGAAAGCGAGTTACACACGATCACCGCACGCAATGCCGCACGTTCATCGAAGTTGCGCGAAGACTACGCAACAACGGGATTCGTGATCAACGCCCAGCCACTGAAGAAGGCGTGGTTCGGTGGTTTGCAGGAGCCGCTCTGGTTGCTGCAAGGCTTCGTCGGATTGGTCTTGTTGATTGCGATGGCCAACGTGATGAATCTGGTCCTGGTGCGTTTCAGCGCTCGACGACGCGATTTTGCGCTGCGAGCGGCACTGGGCGCGAGTCGTGTGCGCCTGGATCGGCAGGTCGTGACCGAAACGTCGGTGTTGGCATTGCTGGGCGGTGCCGGCGGACTGCTGCTGGCTGCTGCCGCGATACCGTTGCTCAGCCGCATCGGCTTTGCCGAGACCTTGCGTTGGTCTGCGGTAGATCCAGGCATCAGCTCAACCTTGATCGCCTATGTGCTCGCTTTGTCGATCGCGATGGGCTTGTTGATCGGCACCATCACCGCGTGGTCACTTCGCCAGGCGCGCGGCTTCGATCTGTTGCGTGCCAGCGGACAGACTGGAAGTGCCGGTCGCGCAGCGAACCGGGTACGCAACACGCTCGTCGTCGGCCAGTTTGCGTTGACCTTGATGCTTCTGGTTGGCGCCGGCCTGTTACTCAAGAGCTTTCAGCGCCTGATGAACACCGATCCAGGTTTTGACAGCGAGAAACTGCTGACCGCGCGCCTGGATTTGCCGGATACGGGCTACGCCGATGACGCCGCGCGGTCGGATTACTACGAACGCCTGCTTGCCGAGACACGCTCCCTGCCGGGTGTGGAAATGGCCGCCTATACCGGGAGTCTTCCCTTCGATGGACACACTGGTACCAGCGAATACACGGCGGAAGGCTACGCAGGCACCGACGCGGGCGCTCTCGTCGCGCAGCGCCAGAGTGTCAGCGAAGACTATTTTTCAACGCTCGGCATCGCTTTGCTCGAAGGCCGCGCCTTCAGCGCCGGCGATACGCAGACATCCGCGCCGGTGGTGATCGTCGATGAGACGCTCGCGCAACACCTGTGGCCGAACCACAACGCACTTGGTCAGCGCCTGAAACTGGAGCAGGACGATCCGTGGATGACCGTTGTTGGCGTCGCTCGTGCGGTAAAGCAAAACGATCTCAGCGAAACGGGCAAGCGCGATGCGATGTACTGGCCGGTTCGCCAGCATGCGCGTGCCCGTGGTGAATTGGTCGTCAAATCGTCGCTGCCGCCGTCGGCTTTGATTCCCCAGTTGCGCAGTGCCGCGCTGCGCGTCGATGCGGCATTGCCGATCTACGACATCCAGACGATGGATGAGCGTATTGCGCACTCGCTTGACTGGCGCCGCGCTCCGACGATGCTGCTCGGCGCGTTTGCTGGTCTGGCGTTGCTGCTGGCGGCCATCGGCATCTACGGATTGCTGGCCTTCACGATGGGACAACGCACCAGTGAGCTGGGTGTGCGCATGGCGGTGGGCGCCAAAGCGCGCGATGTCCAGCGACTCGTGATCAGCGATGGCATGCGGCTGTGTCTGGTCGGCATAGGCGTCGGTTTGCTCGGTGCGCTCGCCATCGGTCAGCTCATGCGCGCTCAGCTATTTGAAGTTGGTGCAATCGATCCGCTTGTGTTCACCGCCGTCACGGGCTTACTCACGATCACGGCATTGCTCGCGTGCTGGTTGCCGGCGCGACGGGCGTCGCGAATCAATCCAGTGGTTGCACTGCGCCATGAATGACCTGTTCCAAAACCGATTGTCGTATCCACGGAGTCGATGCTGATGAAAGCCTTCCTGCATGAACTGCGGCAGGCCGTGCGCGGCCTGCGCAACCAGCCCGGATTCTCGATGCTGGTTATCGGCGTGTTGGCGGCTGGGCTTGGCTGCGTCCTGTTCATGGCCGTTGTGCTCAACGCGCTGGTTATTCGACCGCTGCCATTCGCGGCACCCGAGCAATTGCTGCACATCGGCTTCAGCCTGAGTGAACGACCCGACCGACTGAGCGCGGTGAACGAACGCGATGTCGCCGCGTGGCAATCGCGCCTTGAGTCGGTGGCCGACGTCGCCGCATACCAACAGCAAACGATCAATCTCAGCGATGGCGAGCGCGCCGAACGCTATGCCGGCGCATCGGTCGGCACCAATCTGTTTGGCGTCCTCGGTGTATCGCCGCAACTGGGTCGCACGTTCACCACCGCCGACGGTTTGGCCGGTGCGGCCCCGACCGTGATCTTGTCCGACGTGGTCTGGCGTCAACGCTACAACGCCGATCCGGCTATCGTCGGCCGCGCGGTGCGAATCAATGCCGGCAGTGCAACGGTGGTTGGCGTGATGCCGCCGGATTTCAGCTATCCGCAGAAGGAAATGGTCTGGACACCCGGCGCGATCAATCCCGATGTCGCGCGCGACGACGGCAGCGAATGGGTCTTGGTTGCGCGCCGCCATGCCGACGTGGGTCCGGCGGCGTTGAGTTCGCTGCTGGACAACTGGTATGCCGATGCCAGGACGCAGGCACCGCGCTATTTCGAGATGCGCCAGGTCGGCGTCGAACCGTTGAGCTACCTAATCGTCGAACGCAACACCCGCGCCATCTTCAACGTGCTGGCGATTGCGGTGTTGCTGGTACTGCTGGTTGCCTGCGCGAATGCAGCCAACCTGATGCTGAGCCGTACCCTTTCGCGGCGACAGGAACTGGCCGTGCGCTCGGCACTTGGGGCGAGTCGCTGGCGTCTCGTCATTCACCTGTTGAGTCAAAGCATGCTGCTTTCGGCCATCGCTGCCGCCATCGCGCTGCCGCTTGGCTGGGCGGCGGCCGATTGGGTTGATCGCACGTTCCGCGCCAGCGAAGAAGGCCCACCACACTGGATGCATTTTAATGTCGATGGGCAGCTCATCGCATTCACTTTGCTTGCTGCGCTGCTGACCGGACTCATCACCGGAATCCTGCCGGCATTGCGCGCAGGCAAGGAAATCAACGCGAGCTTGCGTGATGGCAGCCGGTCCGTGGCGGGCGGCGCGTTTGCACAAATCAGCCGCTGGCTGGTGGTTGGGCAAGTCGCGATTTCCTGCGTGCTGCTGGTCGCAGCGGTCGTGATGGTGCGCGGCATGGACCAGTTCGCGACCGACGATTTCGGCATACGCACGCAGAACCTCTTGACCGCGCGGATTGGCCTATCCGAGACGAAATATC